>JABGPJ010000061.1 GCA_018645005.1 Deltaproteobacteria bacterium
GCTCAAACTGCAATTGAAGCCAAAGGAAAAGAAAGGATTTCTACCAACGACCTCAAAGGCCTGCGACAATTCAAAGCGGAGTATCCCGAGGTAAAAAACCTGGTTATCGTATGTCTGGAGAAGAAAGTTCGGCAAAATGAAGAAGGGATATGGATATTACCGTACCAGGACTTTTTAACCCGGTTGTGGAGCGGCGAGTGGACTCAAGTGCTGTAAGGAAAAACTGCCTCAGCTAACCAAACCGGGATTAAGTCCCTGACTTTTATGTCCCCGAATTTTAAGCAACACAGAAATTGATGAGCATGAGCCAACAACGTCAGACACAAAGGGTAATCGGGACGTCGTCCAGGATCGCCGGGATGGTTTTTCTTGGTTCCCACAATGGCTCAATCATTTCAGATTCCCAGTCTTTTAGGATTCCAAGTAAATTTTTTAACTTATCCGGGTGCTTCTCAACCAGGTTCTGCTGCTCCTCGACATCGGCACCGAGATCAAAGAGCCAGACTTGCTGAATCCGTGCCGACAGAATAATAAATCGTGGGTCATTGTAGGGCAGAAACAGAAAGAATGGCCGGTCAGAAATCCGTTTAGGAAGAGGAGATTTTTTATACCTGACACTTCAGGAACATGGTGAGATACCGCCTCCAAACCTGTTTTTCCTGCATGACAGTATCCTGCGAGCCCTCCGAATTTGAAACACTCTCCCCAGTATTGTTCCGTCATTAAATAATCACGTTCATTGATCTCAGCTGAACATCCACCCTCCGCAAAATGGGTATTCTCTGGAATGAATCCATACTGTTCTTCCAGGCGTATATTTTGCTTCATGAAAAATATTCGTGCAACATCCACATTCAGGAATGTCTGCATGATCTCATTTTTCAGGTTTTTAAAAGCATTGAAACTCACCGCTTATGTATTTATTTTTGTGGCATCTGTTTGCAACTTTTCGAAATTCGGGGGTCGTTTTTGTAGAAAGGCATTGATCCCCTCTTCAGTTTCACCGTTTTGCGCTACAATTTGCATCAATTCGGGCTCAGAAATGAACATGTTTCCGAATCCCTCCATTGCAGCACCCAGGGCGATCTTTTTTGTGATGCGAATGCAGGTCGGGCTTTTGGAAGCAATTTTTCTAATAAATTCATCGGTCATTTTTAAGAGTGAATTTTCGGGCACCACTTTGTTGGCCAAGCCCAATCGATATGCCTCTTCAGACTGAATCGGTTCGCAGGTCATAATAATTTCCATGGCTTTTGAGGCGCCAACCATGCGAACCAATCTGGGAGTACAACCCCAGGTAAAATAGGTTCCAATAGCAGTTTCAGGTACACTGAAATAAGAATCTTCCGCCATAATTCGAAAGTCGCAGGCCATGGCAATAGCCATTCCCGCACCAACGACCACTCCATTTAGGGCTGCCACAGTCACCTGTTCCAGATTCTCAAGACTTCTCATCATTTCGTGCCCCGCCAACTGGCCAATCCTGGCAGCCTCGGAGATGATACCATCTTTCGGTATATCTTTAAGGTCTGCACCGGCGGAAAAATGGTCGCCAGACCCTGTGATGATGATAAAGCGCACACTTGTATTCAGCCTTAACGATTGCCACAAACTGATCAGGTCTTCGATCATTTGTGAATTAAACAAATTCAGGGGAGGTCTATTCAGAGTTACAATGAGTGTTTCATTCAGCTGCTCGATTTTTAATGTTTCATAATCATTCATTTTTCTCCTCATTTGAAGAATTGGTTTTTAGAGATCTCTTTTCAAGCGATCACATTTTGCGGCCCGTGATTCTGCTCAAAGACCCAGGAACAAAGGAATGAACCTGGACTTCAACAAATCCGGCATTCTCCAGATATCCAACGACCTCTTCTTCGGAATGGGACCTGCCTCTGCTTTCAAACAAGGCTTCATGCAGTCCCCAGAGAGCGGGACCCAGCGGTCCCTTCTTTTCATCATCCAGTGTTTCCCCCACAAGGTGAAATTCACCAGCAGGGAGCAAAGCCTGATAGGCTTTTGTCAGCACTTCAAGCAGCGCGTCTCCATCGTACTGGGGTAGGTTGCTGGCCATTATCATAACATCTGCCCCTTCCGGAAAAGGGTCGTTTGTAAAGTCTCCGGGGTGGGTTTTAATGCTCTCCTGCAGGCCCCACTGTGCGATGAACTCATCCGCGATTTTACAGACAGGTTCAAAATCAAGAACAACAGCTTGCAGTTGTGGATATTTTTGTACCGCTGCAATGCAATACGCTCCAGACCCGCCTCCTAAATCAAGCACCTTTGAGCGTCCACTCATATCAACATCCCTGGCAAACAGCATGCCGGCCCCCAGTCCGACGCTATAAGTAGCTTCATGATATACCCTGGCCATTTCATCATTTAGCGTTTCATATAACCCCAAAGCCTTTGGCTGATTGTCAGATTTTAAATAATTTGCCAGATCCTTCCATTTTTCAAAATCCAGCCCGTTAAACAGGAGCCAGGGACCAATGTAGGTCATTTTATCCTTGACCAGAAATCTCTCCACATCAACCGCGTTTAAATATTGATCCCCATATTTTTCGAGGAGAGCCAGGGCAGTGCAACTTGTTACCAGCCTTTCAGCATTCAACCTGTTCAGGCCCATTGCTGCCGCCAGTGCAGGAAGTCTGTCTGTGCCACGGGATACAAAAGTAAACAGATCAAGTTCCACTGCAGCCATCAGGGTTGCTGCCTGTTTATGGCCATAGCTGAGATTCTGCAACCGAATCGTATCAACTTTCCGCTTTTGTTCTGTCATCGTCATCTCCGATTATTGAATTCAGGTTCATAGCTGTATGGGGGCATTCTCCTCATTCAGCATCTCTTCAATACCTTTCATATAATCAGACCAGTCAAAAGATCGGCCCCATTCATAGGTCAGGTCTTTCACTTCCCCTGGGATTGATGCAGTGGTGAGGATATTTAGTGAGTCTTTCAGGATATTTGTCTGCAGATCAATATCGCCTGGATTTCCGCATTGATGTCCCAGCGGGAAATTTAAAAACGCTGCCCGGGGGGGCTTCACCTGCTTCATCATATCCCTGCAGGAACCAATATAAACCGTTGGAATTCCAGCTTCTTCAATAGTGCGGGCTATCAGTCCGACCGACTGATGATCGAGGGGTCAGGCCGCCACAAGAAACACTGCGTCACTGTTTTGGTTTTGCAGAATATCAATTATTTCAGGGACAGTTTCAGTCTGAAGAGCGGTTCGTTTATAAAGTCTTCCCATTCCCAAGGTTATCGCGATCGGCGCCAACGAACCGATGACCCCTGCCTTTTCCAACTCCTGAAACCGTTGGATTGGAAAAACACAGTTCAAGTCTTTGACAGCGTCACGATGATCGAAATAGTTGTGATGAAGCTTTAGACTATCGTAAGGCGTATCAGTTGAAATCTGCCTGAAACTTAAGTCATTCACAGCCCACGCATCAAAAGGATCCTGATCTTTCTTGAAAACCCCTGCCGAGCTGATCAAAGCAATACGAGACTCTTGCAGGGATTTATCAAAAGGCGTCCAGGAGCTGGTTTCAAACTCTGACCATTTGTAGGGAGGGAACCCCTGGCTTTGGTAGTATTTATTCAGACTGGTTACATATTCTATTGGTTTCATCATCATCTCCGTGTAAGAGCCGGTTCATAAATTAGGCAAGTGTTTTACCATTAGTGAAAAGGAAACACGTTGCTGCCACATTCTGCTTGCAAAATATCCAGTGCTTTGATTACATGCCCATTTCACGAGCGACTATTTCCCTGTGAAAATCTGCGTTTCCAAATATCTGCTCTGCAGTCTTTGCCTGTTTAAAATAGAGCTGTAAATCATACTCTTCCATAAAACTCATTCCCCCAATAATCTGATGACCTAATGCCACAAGCTTCCGGTAAGAGTCGCTTCCCCATGCTTTACAGATGGACGCTTCCATCTCAAACGGCTGTCCCGAATCAATTTTCCAGGCAGCCTGAAACATTAGATATTTGATTGTATCAGCATAGGTTAGCATATTGGCGCAATGATGCTGAACAGCCTGAAAGGCGCCAATGGGTCGACCAAACTGTTTTCTGCCTTTAGCGTAGTCAACGGCCATATCCAACACTTTCTTCGCCCCACCATTCATTTCCGCGCATTTTGCCACAGCGGACTTCAAGAGTACTTTTTCAAGTACAGCCCCTCCCTGGTTCACTTCACCGAGCAGATTGGCTTTGGGGACTTTAACCTGGTTAAAAGAGACTTCACACTGCTTATCACCGGCCATGGTCTCAAAAAGCTGAATCGCCATACCGGCACTTTTTGAATCTACCAGGAAAAGGCTCACATTTTCCGGTCGGTCCCCTGTCCTCGCTGCACAGATGATGGTATCCGCCACATGAGCATCCTGGACAAACAGTTTGTTACCGGAAAGGACAAAATCATCATCTCTCTGCTCTGCAGTCAGTTTGACCGATTCCAGTGTGTACTGGCCCTCTTCTTCGATCCAGGCCAGGGTCAGCTTTCTTTTTCCGTCTGCCAGCCCGGAGAGTATTTCTTTTTTCTGTTCTTCACTACCCGCCCCAAGAACCGCAAGGCCGCCCTGCACGACAGAGGAAAAAAACGGCCCGGGCAGACAGACCTGTCCCATTTCAGACAATAATACTGTCAGATCAACAAAATTAACTCCCGATCCGTTGTACTCTTCAGGAATCAGCAGGCTCATCCATCCCAGTTCCGCCATTTTATCCCAAAGAGCATCAGAGAATCCTTTCTGATCAACGGCCATTTCTCTGACAAAGTCACTGGTACATTCTTTCGCCAGAAACTTATGAGCTGATTCCCTGAGAATCTTCTGCTCTGAACTCAGTTTATATTCCATATATTTGCTCCGGTTATTTGGTTGGCAGCTTAAGTCCTCGCAGGGCGATAATATTTCTCTGGACTTCTGAGGTCCCAGCGTAAATAGTCTCCACAACACTTGATCGATAGGCCTGCTCCATGATACCAGACAAGACAGCCCTTTTTGATCCCTCTTTCAGGCCACCGAACATGCCAAGCACATCCATCACCGTATTGGTAATGTGTTGGGCAGTTTCCGTTGCATACAGTTTCTGCATCGAAGACTCATAATTTGGAATTTCTCCCTTATCAATCATGTAAGCCAACCGGTAATAGAGAAGTTTATTTGCTTCAATTTCAATTCTGAGTTGAGCCAGTTTCTGCCGGACCAACGGGTTTTTGGAAAGAGGTTGTCCGCCAACATTTGTCTCTTTGCTGAAATCAACAGCCATGCTCAGAAACCTTTGATAGGCAGCCAGGGGATACATTCGTTCGAAGTCCAGTGCCGACATCAGGTAATAGAATCCCTGGTTTACTTCACCGACCAGGTTTTTTTTGGGGACTGTGACGTCATTATAAAAAACCTCATTTGTCTGCCACCCTGCCATGGTAATCATCGGGCGAATATCGATTCCCGGACTTTTCAAATCCACGATCATCATCGACATGCCGTGGTATCTTTTGGCATCGGGATCTGTAATCGCTGCCAGCCAGTGATAATCAGCCACATGTGAATGGGTATTAAAGGATTTCTGTCCATTGATGATGAAATTGTCCCCATTATCAACCGCTTGAATGTCAATGGAAGAAAGGTCGGAGCCGGCTTGCGGTTCTGTATAGCCAAGCGCAAATTCCACATCTCCCCGGGCAATAGGCAGCAGCCACTCGTTTTTCATTTCCTCAGAGGCAAAATGCATAATGGTCGGACCGGCCATGTGGGCAGCCACGAAAATGATAGGGACCCCAGCCCAGGCCATTTCTTCCCTGATCCCAAAATTCAGAACAGCAGATGATCCGATCCCTCCATACTCCTCAGGCCAGTTAGGCGTTAACCATCCGTTTACTGCAAATTTGCGGATGAATTTCCGTCCTTCCTGACCCCCGTATATATGCCCAAGCTGATGAGACTCCGCTAACAACTCGGGAGTCGATTCAGATTTAATAAACGCTTTCACGTCCTTCAGCACTTTCTTTTCTTCATTTGAAAATTCAAAGTCCATAATTCCCTTTCATGAATAATTTGTCTTCTCGATAACCGGAAAAAAACCTTCAATTTCGGCAGTGCCTTTTACAAAACGCCAACCCATCCTGAGTGGAGTCTGATAAAACGATGATCTCACTGAATAGCCACAAAAGTTTCTGTGATAGAGTTGGATTTCGACAAAGGCAGTGTTTAGTATTTTTATGAAAAGAGCAATCATTTTTTTCACCCCTCAGAATCACATCATGCTGTAATTTTGAGTAATTACTGACAAATGGATTCTTAATATTCTCCTGCTATCAGCGATGTTCAGACAAATACAAACAATGGAGGCTTAACAATATTCTTTTAAGAATCGATTTTAGGAACAGTCTGTCTCAATATGCTGAATCCCATTCCTAAAGGAGAACCACAAAGGTTAGCCATAATCTGGAAACAAATAAGAATCAATGAATTTCCTGTGATCTTTGACTATCCGCACTGACAAGATCCTCAAATCCATCTAACATAGTCTCTTTATATCTCAGTTAAAACTTTGGCCTGTTTTTCAACCCCATCATTAAGGATATTCATTGAACAATTCATCAGCAGATTTCGCGAGTCTTGGTCTGGATCAAATCATCAATGCCGTTGAAGATGCAGTAGAGCAGAGGATGACCGGATTTGCCTCACCACTTCCCAGTTACATTAATCGTGTTTATGAATTGCAGACGATGGCCGGAGAACGTCTGATTGCCAAGTTTTACCGACCCGGGAGATGGACCAGAATAGCCATCGAGGAGGAGCATGAATTTATGCAGGATTGCGCTGAGGCTGAGGTTCCAGTGGTTCTGCCTATGGAATTGTGTAATGGCTCAACGCTTGAAGAGGTTGATGGGATTTCATTTACCGTTTTCCCAAAACGGCTGGGGCGCGAATTTGAAATCATTCAAGATGACGATTGGCGAAGAATCGGGACCTTAATTGCCCGAATTCACAACTCAGGACAAGCCAAGGAAGCACCAAACCGGATTCGTTTGCATCCCCTCGAGTCGACCCGGAATGATGTCCGGCAATTGATTGAAGGCGGTTTTCTCTCCCAGCAATACAAAGAAGATTTCAAAATAGTTTGCGATTCGATCATAGAAATTGCCACCGACCTTTTTGAAGATACTGAATCCATAAGGATTCATGGTGATTGTCATAGCGGCAATGTTATTTATCGACCGGAAAACGGCATCAGGCTCATCGATTTCGATGATATGATGATGGGACCTCCCATCCAGGATTTATGGCTTTTATTACCTGAATATGCCGATAAGTGCCAATGGGAAATCGAACTGATGATTGAAGGTTACGAAATGTTCAGATCATTCGAGAGGAGAACCGTGAAACTTATCGAGCCTTTGCGAGCGATGCGAATCATTTACTTTTTGGCCTGGTGCAGTCGACAAGCAAGCGATTTCCATTTTAAAAATAACTTTCCCGGATGGGGAACAGAAAGCTTCTGGTCAATCGAGATCAATGCCCTCACCAACCAACTTCAAGTCATTGTCGAGTCTTTAGAAACAGAGTAGCTGCCCTTCCGTGAGTGGTTTTAGCTCTTCATTTTAAATTACTGTTATTATCGAGGAATAGTTTAATCCCGAATTAAATAGAGCATTTGCTCGATTTTAATTGACTGCAGCCCCACCTCTTTGCTAAAAATAGAGCAAATGCTCGTTTTGAACCAAAAGGATCTCGATGGACCCAAACAAAACCGGCCCCATTATGAGGACCGGACAGTCTAGAGTTCCCCTTATCATGCCGGACTTGATCCGGCATCCAGGCACGCACTACTTTGTAATCATACTGGTTCTTCGCTGCAAGTCTCGCGAATTCAGTATGTCAAGCACGGAATGACGGCACGCAAGACTGTCTTTATTCATAAATTCAGCTATTTATAAAAGAACTCCGAACTGCTAAGCTAAGGAGAAGCATGAGTTTTATTCAGATCGACGATACAAAATGTAAAAAAGACGGCATTTGTGTGCTGGAATGTCCCGTAGCGATCTTACGACAGCAGGACAAAAAAAGCCCTCCTCAAATGGTTGAGGGAGGAGACCAGATTTGCCTGACGTGTGGGCATTGTGTTTCTGTATGTCCCCATGGTGCTTTAAATCATTTAAAAACAACCCGGGAGGAATGCCCCCCAATTGAGGCCGATCTGGTCATCGATCAAAAGCAAGCTATTCAATTCCTGCGAACTCGCCGATCCATTCGAAACTTTAAGCAGAAACGGGTAGAAAAGGAAGAAATTCAATTTCTGATTGACAATGCGCGCTATGCGCCAACAGGAAGCAATTCCCAAAGCATTGAATGGACGGTGCACACCGATGAAGATAAAATCAAAGAGATAGCTGATTTGTCAATTGACTGGATGCGGGAATTCTTGAAATCTGCTGCAAAAACAGGCCTTGTTTCTTATTTCCCTATGATAGTGGCGGCCTACGAATCCGGGATAGACACGGTAACCCGAAATGCGCCATGTATTGTCACAGCTTCTGCACCTAAAACCAACGTCAATGGAACGGTGGATCTCAGTATTGCCCTGTCCTATCTCGAACTTATGGCGGTTCCAAAAGGTCTCGGTACTTGCTGGGCCGGTCTTGTCAAACGGGCTCTGCAGTCCTCTGATCCACTCAGAAAGCTGATGGGATTACCAGAATCCCACACCCATTTCTATCCCATCATGATTGGTTATCCCAGATTCCGCTACCATCGGTTACCAGAGAGAAAACAGGCCATAATTCACTGGAATTAGTCAAAAAAGGTTACACAACGAAAACCGTTTCTTGAAACTGGATTCAAAAAGAAAGAGCGAAGATCACCCCCTCAACGAAAAAGGAGAAATGTATGCTGGAACTTAAAGGTAAAACTGTCTTTATCACCGGTGGTGCGGAAGGCATTGGCTATCATATTGGCCGCAGATTGGCACATGCAGGGATGAATATTATGCTGTCTGATATAGATACGACAGTCCTGGATAAGGCCGTCAAAACCCTTAAAAAAGAAGGTTTTAATGCTGAGGGTGTTAAATGCGATGTTTCCATTCCAGAAGATCTGGAAAGTGCTGCCCAAAAAACGATCGATACTTTTGGGAAGGTCCATATGTTGATTAACAATGCTGGGGTTGGTGCATCAGGCCCGCAACAACGGATCAAGGAAAACGACTGGCGTTGGATGATAGATGTCAATCTGATGGGGGTGGTAACCGGAACTCAGGTGTTTGTTCCTTTGATTCAATCACATGGAGAAGGAGGCTGGTTAATCAATGTGGCGTCAATGGCTGGATTTAAAGGGGAATCTTTTGCGGGACCGTATAGCGCGACCAAAGCAGCTGTTGTCAGTCTCTCTGAAACCTGGCGCTCGGAACTGGGGCCATCCGGCATTAACGTTTCTGTGCTTTGCCCGGGTTATGTAAAATCAAGGATATACGATAGCATGCGCAACAGACAGGAATGCTATGGCGGGCCTGTACACTTTGAGCAGATTTTAAGAAAAAATCCGAAACTGTCAATCCTCAAAGAGCCTGTGGTTACCGGTATTGATACAGAAATTGTGGGCCATCGCGTCTTAGAAGCGCTGGCGAATGATGAGTTCTACATTTTCACCCACCCCGAAATCCGGGATTTGGTGAACATGCAGTTTAACAATATCACAGAAGGGTTTGATCAAGCAGATGCCAGTCCAGTTCTGGATACTGTCCTGCCTAAAGAGTCGCCCAATACGTAGCTGTTCAGCATGGCTCCGTCGAGGGGATCATGATTGCAAAACAAAAGCTGAATGATAAAACCCGTCTCTGCGCATAAGGATTTAAAGGTTTCATCATTCAGTTTTCTGCAAAAACCTCACCGGGCATTGCTGGTTGCATATAGATTTCACTGTTAAATCTAATGTAACCGACAGGCAATCAAATCCACCAGAGAAGATAGGCCTGTATCCAGGGCCGAAACCCATAGGTGATACTCTCAACTTTTCCATTTTTATCGATGACAGCAATGGCAGGAATGACTTGAATATTTAATTTTTTTGATAGCTCTCCTCTGTCTCTATACACCGGAAAAGAGATATGTGTTTTCCCACGATATGTATCAATTTTTTCCTGTGATTCACTTTGGTTTACGCCGATCAATTGTTTGTCTTTTGCCAAAAGACTGGGATAGATCCCATTCAGGAGAGGAATTTCCAACCGACAGGGAATGCACCAGGATGCCCAGAAATTGATAATCAAGATCTTGCCTTTGAACTTCGAGAGATAGACCGGTTGCCCTTTTTCATCTTCTATCTGAACCTCCGCAAGATCGGTTCCTCTTAACATCGTTGCTTTTTCCCAAAGAGGAACCCACGTAAAACCAATCTGATAGATTATAAACCCTATTACGACAATCCAGATGAGACTGGAGAAAGATAATTTAAAAGTAAATTTTTTATTGATCATTTCTTGAAACCAGGTTGAAAAACGAGTAAAAAACCATTACATTTCATTAAAACGATGCTCGGTACAGCAAATAAACTATCTGGGAGTTCAAAGATGAAGATTCTAGACAAAACGGTTGGCGCAATATTGTCGATTTTTTATATTTTAGTAGCTTGTCTTGCTTTCGTCAGTTGTGACGGAAATATCGAAGTCGCAAATAAAAATAAGCCGTTTGATCTCCAGGGACATCGCGGAGCCAGGGGGAACAGACCGGAAAATACACTTCCTGCTTTTAAGTATGGCATTGAACAGAAAATGACCTCACTTGAGCTGGATACAGTGGTAACAAAAGATGATCAACTGATTATTTTTCATGATACCAGGTTAAACGGTAAACTGTGTCTGGATACGGCAGGGCAACCTGCGAAACAGATATCGATAAGTGACCTAACGGTCAAAGAGCTGAAAACATTTGATTGCGGTTCCCTCAAGAATGAAAAATTTCCGGATCAGGTTCCTGTTCCCGGAACCCGTTTAATTACACTAAGAGAGTTATTTGAATATGTCAGTCAATTGGATCAAAAACAGGAGATCCACCAGAAGCTTCTTTTCAATATCGAATTAAAATTTCCAAAGAATCCGAGCCCGAAGGATTTTAAGAAGAGTGCCGCCTTGATCGTACAGTCTATCGAAGCAGCAGGTCTGGTTGACAGAGTCACCGTGCAAAGTTTTGCCATAGACGTTTTGCCTGTTGTAAAAAAACTAAATCCGGGTATTAAAACATCCGCTCTGTTTCAGCCCACAAAAACCCAGGGGATCCAGCTTTATGGGGGGCTCAGCGCAAACAGTGATGAGATTCTGGAAAGAACAATTGCCGTAAAAGCAGACATTATTTCACCCTATTATCTCTACATTAAATCCGATTTTGTGGCCGCTGCTCATGCAGCTAAGATTGAAGTGCTGCCCTGGACTGTAAACGATGAGGATACGATGGTAAAGATGATGAACCTGGGTGTAGACGGAATCATCTCTGATTATCCTGCCCGCCTATACAGAGTTCATCAAAAATGGGTGCAGTCTCTGAAGTGAGACTGAATTAGCAGGAATATCAAAAGCGTACTCAATATTTCAAAGCGAATAAAAATCCTATCAATGGGAATGCCCGCAACCACAACCTTCTTTGTGATCATGATCACAACCACAATCTTCGCCATGAGAATGGCCACAACCGCAACCCTCGGTGTGAATATGGCCTTTTTCAATTTCTTCGGGAGTTGCATCGCGGATAGCAACCACATCAATATCAAAATTCAACGTCTGTCCAGCTAATGGATGATTCATATCCAGGGTAAATTCAGCACCTTCTATTTTTGTAATTGTGGCTATTTTCGGCCCCTGGGAAGTATCGAGTTGAAATTGGGTTCCAACCACTATTTTGTCAGAGTTTGGGAAACTGGACAACGGAATGGATTGAACCAGCTCTTCATTGTATTCACCATATCCTTCTTCAGGAGAAACCTTAACACGCACCCTGGCTTTCAAGGATTTTCCTTCCAACGCTTTTTCCAATGCAGGCAGAATATCATTTGCGCCATGAATATAGATCATGGGGTCTTGATACTGCGTACTATCCAGAACTTCACCGGCATCATTGGTTAGTTCATAGTTTATCGATATTGCTCTATTTTTTTCAATTATCATTTTTCTTTTTGTATCTGTTCAGCATCTGCTCCGCCGAGTGGATTATGGTGAATAGTTACTTCTTTTTTAAGTAATAGAATATCTGAACTTTTTTCCAAATCTTAAAATACTATGATCGTGAAGCTCCGTAAAGGTCGGACGGGATTTTGCCTCATGCTCCCGTGTAAATCCTTTCCAATCAGTGATTTGCAGAGGAATATACTTCGTTGACTTAGCGGGAGGCGGCAAATACCCGGCACATTTTGGAAAGAAACCGTTTCAGTGTATTTGCTGAACTTGCTCCAACTCCTCTTCATGAAGGATCTTCTCAATATTAAGCAGAATTTTAACTTGATCCTCGATCTTACCCATTCCCATGATATAGTTGCTCTTAATCCCGGAATGGGTTTTAGGAGGCGGATCCACCTGTTCTTCTGGAATATTCAACACTTCATTGACCGTATCAACCAGCAGGCCAATGGCGATGTCTTCAATATTAACCACGATAATACAGGTGCGGTCGTCAATCTCTCTCGATTCCAAATGGAACCGTTTTCTCATATCCATGACTGAGATAACATTTCCTCGAAGATTAACCACACCAATGATCGATTCAGGTAAATCCGGTACTTTTGTAATCTCCTGCATGACAATAATTTCGGTCACATACTGGATTTCAATGCCATACGATTCTTTTCCCAGATGAAAAGTGAGAAATCTGTCTTTTTGGGCATCTTCATCGAACTCATCATTAATATCTTCCATATCTAACTGTGACATAAGATCTCCTTCTAATATTTCCCAAAATTATCATCATCCAAGGTAATCATTTTTGGGTTTGTGCCTACTTTATCTGCAGGGGGACTCTGCCGAATGGGAAGCGGATCCTGAGTTGTTGTTTGGGCCAGTTTAAATCGCCCCACCAATTGCTGCATCATGGCAGACTGTCCACTCAGCTCTTCCGAGGACGCAGCAGTCTCTTCCGAAATCGATGAGTTTTGCTGCACAACATCATTTACCTGATTCAATCCTTTGTTGATCTCTTCTATCCCTTTTTGCTGTTCAATGGAGCCAGAGGCAATTTCAGCAACAATGTCATTGACTTTAGTAACACTGTTGTTGATATCGGTGAGAATTTCTGCTGTCTTGCTGGCACTCTCCACTCCGTTTTCCACCTCTTTGGCTGAATTTTCAATTAATTCCGTTGTGTTTTTGGCTGCTTCCGCGCTTCGGGCGGCCAGGTTTCTGACCTCTTCGGCAACAACAGCAAACCCTTTCCCATATTTTCCAGCTCGAGCTGCTTCTACAGCAGCGTTCAGCGCCAGTAGATTTGTTTGGAAGGCAATTTCGTCAATGGTTTTGATTATTTTGGATATATTAGTGCTGGAATTACTAATTTCGTCCATGGATTTCAGCATATCCTGCATCTGTTGGTTGCCTTTTTCAACAACCTCCATCGTCTGGTCAGTCAACTGAGACGCTTGTGCTGCATTTTCATTATTTGCTTTGGTCTGCGAGGCGACTTCGGCCATGGAAGAGGAGACCTCTTCCAGAGAAGCTGCCTGTTCAGAAGTTCCACTTGCAAGTGCTTGCGCGGACGCTGCCAGCTCATTAGCGCCAGAGTTAACCTGTTGGGTGGTGGAATTAACCTGACTGAGTGCTTCCATCAACAGATCGATAGATTGATTCGTGGTCTGGTTCAATTGATTCAAGTCTCCTTTCTGTTCGCTGGATACTCTTTTCATCAGGTCCCTTTTTGAGACGGCCTCCATAACGGTATTTAATTCACCAATCGCCGCCTGCAGCGCATCCATCAAAATGTTGATGGCATTCCCCATTTGCCCGGTTTCGTCGAGTTGACTGACTTCCACTCTTTTCGAAAAGTCACCCTGGTCTGCAATTTGTGTCAGGATCCTGGATGTATTTCGAAGTGGTTGAGCAATCGTACGACTGATCCACCATAAAATAATAATTCCCGCTAATATGAGGGCAACACCGATACCGATCTGTGTAAGCATCTGCGCATTTGCCGCTTCATAGATTTTATCCTCCGGTATTTGCATAATAATCGCCCAATTGGTGCTGGTGGATCCGATATTGATCGGGACCTGTACCTTCAAGAGGCCCTCTTGGTCATCAAAAAAAGTGAGTTCCTGCTTGTTTTTTATCGCATCAAAAATTCTTTTTTGATCTTCCGGATGCTTCTCAAACTCTTTGATATGCTTACCAACCAACTCCGGATGTCCTGTTAATCCGGAGATAATGCCTTTGTGGCTAAGCAGCAACATTTTACCCGTACGGTCGTAAAGATCCAGATCATCTGCTATTTTCTGGAGAAAAGCCAGAGAGATATCCACGCCGGCAATACCGTAAAATTGATTTTGGTGCACAACCGGCACAACCAGAGATGTCAGTAACGTGTCCTTTCCTTGTACCGCATAAACGTAGGGATCGATGATGGCTTCATTTTGAGTCTCCCTGGGAATTAAATAGTAGTCCCCTGCTCTGCCACCCAGTTCATCTCTGGTGGTATCCTCATAGCCTGCCAAAGCTTCCACAACAGCCCCACTCGCCCCTGAAGTCCAGTAGGGAATGAATCTACCGGATTCATCATGCCCTGTTGTTTTTGAGAACTCCTGATCTTTTTGATCGAAGGCATTGGGCTCCCATAGTGTGTATGTTCCCAGAAAATCCGGATTTTTCTGAAGTACTGAGATCAAGATTTTATTAACCACATCTCTGGAAAGAAGGTCACTCTTTCTGTTTTCTGGAACCACGTTTAATACCTGGGCCGTTGTGCGGGCTGCATCCAGAGCAACTTCAATTATAACTTGAACACTGGAGGCCTTTTGACGTGCCAGGCCAATCGCCTCCGTTTTTGCTAAAAGAGCGCTCTCTTCCCGTAACGTTGTGGCAGAGTAGTACACCAAAGAAGCCACAGCAATTATCAAAAACAGGCCGGTCATGAGAGTGATTTTTAACTGAATGGATCGGATTTTATTCATTTAAGACTCCCTGGAAAAGTTGAAATGCTGATTCTGAGAGATAATCCTCTCAGGCCTTTAGTCTGATGTTCCGATGATGATGATGGTTAAGGGTTGGCTCAAGAATTAGTTCACATTCTGTTTGCAAAATGTCCAGTGTTTTTAGGACTTTTGCAAATAGATTATGTGAAGTTATTTTTGAACTCACGCTAAGGCTGAATATCGGACGATCAGGCCTCATCAGATTTTTAAAGAGAAGTGTCTGTTTTTTTGCCTGTGTTGCATGTTGCTTATCTGCAGTTTTAGTGCCTCACAAAAAAGACTATTAAATCAATGTGTTAATAATTAATTTGTCTCAATTCTTGATTCCCCCAAGATTTATGGTTGATTTTGGCTGATTATCAAAGGAATAATCGATAACGGGTCATATTTTAATCGAAAATGATGTGTCCCTGACACCTGTGCCTCGTCACAAATACATCCCGACGTCATATCAGGTGATTATTGATATATCGATTCTTGTGGATTGCTGCCAAAAAATCCGATTAATGATGTGTTCCAAATTCAAAACGATAAATGGAGCACACAAACATGGATCAGATTTATGTTCGAGTATTGATCATATTTTTAAAAGAGGATGGAAGGATACTGGATATTCTTGATCATCCTACAAGACCAAATCAACAGATCTATATAGTGAAGATAAAAAACTACGCTGTGTTGGTTCCATTTGTTAGAGCAGATGGCAATTTTCTTGAAGACTGCTTATCCAAGCAGGAAGTACACAAAGAAATACTTGAGGTAATTAATGGAAAAGGAAAAGTTTCCTGAAGTTGTCCCGTTTGATGAGGAAGAAAGAGAACTGATCGAATCAACGGAAAATGACGGCCAGTGGAGAACAGTATCTGATTTTGAAGTACAAAAAAAAGAAGCAATTCAAATCGCCAAAGAGACTAATCGTAAGAAACCAATCACCATTCGATTGTCTCAGGCAGACATTGATGCGCTTCTGATTCGCAAAAACTCTGAACACTGGACTTGTCTCAAGACTCACAAACAGAAGCGTTTCATTTTGTACTGAGTTTTTTAACAGACCCTTTAGATTAAGAGATCATCTTTAAACCCATTATAAGTCATATTAAGAAGCGCTTAATCCACTTTCACAAATAAATTTGATTTTTTCGGATTTGATTAAATACTTGTATTATTGTATGTTCTCAAACGCGTGTTAAGACACAGTTGAAAGAAAAATGATTATTCTCTTGCTGAGTCATTTGGGGGACCTAATCGCTGGGGTATTCCCTGTTTATTAAGAATTTTTTCTTTGTGCATGATCAGAGAAAAAGATTTTTTCGATCTACGCGATCATTGCAGCAGAGAAAACTCTACTGAATAACTTGTTATAGTATTGCTGTAAAACAGCCTTGACCGCTTTTAGGGTTGGGCATAAAGAAACCCATTATAACTGAAGAGATTGCTATGTCGAAGTTTGGAATGCCCCGGCTTGTGCCATGTTTACGATACCATGGCTGAATGAACTTCAAGCCGCTGTTGATATCGGTTATGATGCTTTTGAATTCAATTGTACGCCGTTCCTGTTCGAACTGCTAAATTGATTTTATTTTAGAAAGCATATTCAATCCGTAATCTTTTTCAGATTCATGAAAGCACACTTTTGAAATGTTAAGGAGGTATTTATGCGGCAGCAAACACTATTTATTTATTTTTTAACGATATTCCTTCTCATCGCTTCACTGAATTCTTACGCCAAAAGTCCAGCAAAAATCCAACAAAGTCAGCTGCCGATTCCGTATAGATCGGCCACCGAGTTGACTAAGATGATTCGAGATGGAAAAATTTCTTCCCTGGAATTATTAAATATATATCTAAATAGAATCGAGCATTATAATGATACTGTTAACGCTGTTGTCGCAACGGATGTCGAATCGGCCCGCAAAAGAGCAAAGGCGGCAGATGAAGCTCTGAAGAGAGGTGAGATTTGGGGACGACTCCACGGTCTTCCCATGACGGTTAAAGATGTGTTCGAGGTGGTTGGAATGCCCGCTACATCTGGAGATCCGGCATTCAAAGATTATGTCCCCAAAAGAAACGCCATTGCCGTTCAGAGATTGATTGATGCCGGCGCGATTGTTTTTGGCAAAACCAATACCCCTTATCACGCCGAGGATGTCCAGAGCTACAACGAAATTTACGGAACAACCAGAAATCCATGGGATTTAACCCGGACGTCGGGAGGATCTTCGGGAGGATCATCAGCCGCTTTGGCTGCCGGCTTCACTCCGCTGGAGCTGGGCAGTGATATCGGAGGATCGGTGCGAATCCCGTCCCATTTTGCAGGTGTTTTTGGTCATAAACCCACCTTCGGTATCGTTCCACGATTTGGGCATCTTCCACCCATGCCTCCGGGGATACCCCCACAGTTTATGCCTTCCATTCCGCTTTTCGTGGTAGGCCCTTTGGCTCGGAACACTGACGATCTTGAATTGGTCCTGGAGATTATCTCTGGAGTTGAGAAATCTCCTGATAGCAAAAGATCGCAAAAACTTCTGCCAACGCGACATAAACGGTTTTCAGAATATCGAGTAGCTGTCTGGATAACAGATCCTTCATCCTACGGTGAAGTAGATTCCGAGGTATCGACCGTACTCAATAAAGCTGTTACTAAACTGCGGACGGCAGGTTTAAAGGTTGATATTAACACCCGTCCTGAGATGAGTTTGGTTGAGATTGTACAGGTTTGGAATGATGTTTATATGAGTATGCGAGCCCGTATGTTGCCGCTACCGAAAGCAGTCGCCGAACAGCAAAAAAAGTTGTTTGACACAATGCGTGAGTTCTTTGAAAAGTATGATGTATTACTAACTCCTATAACTCCAACTGTAGCGACTCCACATGATCATGAAGGTAGTCTTTTAACACGAACGATCATCATCAATGGCAATGAAAGACCGGCGCTTAATACCATCTATTGGAATATGTTGGCTGTTGCGGCTGATCTACCTTCGACAGCAGTCCCTATTGGTTTGAGCAAGAAGGGCTTACCTGTGGGTATTCAAGTAGTTGGAGGAAAATATGAAGATCGAACAACACTGGCTTTTGCCAGGGAACTGTCCAAACTAACTGGCAGATTTAGGATTCCACCCGGTTATGACAAGTAGCCACTTGGATAAGGAGTAAATCATTTTTCACTTCGGGTAATGGAATAGGACAAAAACTATTTGACGCTGCAGT
>JABGPJ010000064.1 GCA_018645005.1 Deltaproteobacteria bacterium
ACTAGGTAAAATTCCGTTTGTCAGATTATCTTATCTTCTCTCAAAAAATAAGTATTTACGGCCTGTGGTTTAGGGTCATAACCATTTCGTTCGATGCAAAATACAAAAATTTGTTTTTCAAAAAGGACCATCATTTTTTGCACATTCGCGACAGACGAAAAAGTTTTTCGCGACACAAATTATTATTCTTCAAAAAAGTACTCTTGCTGATAGTTATATTTTACAGAATTGGTCTCCCACGTTCACAACTTGGGCGATTTTTTTAGCGACAGAGATATTTTTTTTTGCTTGACAAAATCTGATGAAATAAAAAAGAATCAATTGCATTTTTAGGCCGGAATATGTTGGCTATGTATCCCTTCCGTCCTTATTTTGGACTGATCAAAAATCCCAAAAAGGGCCAAAACCATACTGTAAGGAGAAAATCATGGCGAAATATTTGGTGCTTTGGGAAGCAGATGAAAATAAAATTCCAGTTGATGTAGAGGAAAGAAAAGCGGGTTGGCTTATGGCGATTGAAATGTCGAGGCAAGACATAAATGAAGGGGTTACAACGGATTGGGGAGGTTTTGTAGGTCAAACTTCAGGTTTTTCAATTTCTGAAGGAACTCATGAGGATGTCATGAAAACCTGTCTGAAATACATTCCATTCTTTCGTTTCAAAGTTATCCCGTTTGGATCAATGGATAGCGTTGAAGCCGCCATTAAAGCGTTGTAGATCTGCCGAGCCTTTGTTAGTGACTTTAACCGAATTAATCATAAGGAGGTACAGGATGGTTATTATTACAAAAAGTTCTTTTCCACCCAGTAGTGCGAATGAGATCGGAAAGAGATTTACTGAATTACCTGCATTACCTGACTACATTACGATGAGGGGACCTTTTGTCCGTGGTTCAGCGGGAGAAGGGGTTCAGGTCACTGCCATTTATGAATGTGACAATTCTAAGCTGGCAGAAGCTGTTGAACATGTCAGTAATCGAATGGTGCCATATTTTGGAGTCACTGGGTTTAAATACTCTGTTGATACTTGGCTTGAGGCGATAGAGGCACTCAAAATGATTGGACTTGGATAGGGATTGGGGCAGGTCGGAGATTGACCTGCCCAGAGCGATTTCCTCTTCAAAGTATAAGTCAGGATAAAATTTGTCTTCGGAAACTCGAATAGCTATGACAGGATTATTTGCATTTTTACGATAAAAATTTTGGGAGAAAAACCATGGCTATTCAGGTCAGGGAAATAAAATGATAACAGGCCACCTGCGGTGGTCAGGGTGGTGAAAACCATGGCGAGACTGGAAGGCCTGATCGCGTAAGCGATGGACGGCACCGGTCTATTCCTCCAGAAAGGCGTCAACCAACTGGTTGACTTCAAGCGGTCGTTCCTGGTGCAGGAAATGTCCGGCATTGGGCAGGATTTCTCGACGGTATCCACCGGTGAACAGGGCATCCATACCATCGCTCAGGTAAGAGCCGATACATCCATCGTTTTCACCGTGAAGATAGAGGGTTGGGACCTTAATGAGTTCACCGGCCATTCGCCCCTGTAAATCTGAGAGGTTCGGGTCCCGGAACCCCGCCTGGAACATGGCACGATAATATCCCAGCACTGCAGGCAACACCCCTGGCCCGGACAGGGTCTCTTTCAAAGCCGCCATCTCTTCGGTCGGATATTGCCAACCCGGCGACCAATCCTGCCACAATCTATCGATGAAGGCATAATCGTTAAAGGGCACCGCTTTATCGGCCAGAGCAGTCTGAAAGAAGAACATGTACCAGGAGAGACGCTGTTGTTCCGGATCGGCGAACAGGGCGGTGCCCAGGGATGGACCGTACGGCACGGAAGCCACGATCAATTTCTTTATTTTATCCGGAGCCAGAACGGACGCTCCGCACACTGTCGAAGCCCCCCAATCGTGACCGAAAACGACGGCTGAATCATATCCGAGTGCGTCGATCAGCGCCACGACATCCGTAGCCAGGGCTGCTGTCTGAAAAACGTTGTCGGCCGGAATTTCGGTAGGCGCATAACCTCGCATGAAAGGAGCCACCACCCGATATCCCTTCTCGGCAAAAAAGTCTAACTGGTGTCTGAAGGATCGGGCATGATCCGGAAAACCGTGAAAACACAACAACAAGGGACCTTCCCCCCGTTCCAGGTAGGCAAACTTTAATCCATTTGCCGTGACTGATCCTCTTTTAAATTCTTCCATCCTTATCCTTTGATGTGATCTGGTTATGGGTCGGTTCAAAAATTACTCGAGTGTTTCCCCATTGACGGAAAAGGAAACACGTTGTCTTGGTATTTTTGTCTGCAAAATGTCCAGTGTTCTTGGTACTTCAGGGTTGGCTAAAAGATTACTTCACATTCTGTTTGCAAAATGTCCGGCTTTTGGGACTTTTGCAAACAGTTTAAGTGAAGTTATTTTTTAACGATCCCTATGTGGACAGATTATGCCAAGCTATTTTTTAACGATCCCTATGTCACTATACCACCAAGGTTCGCGGAGACAAGGAAAAGCCGTTTTCGATGAGATCGTCCGCCCTGCTGGTTCCTTTTATGAATCGATGGGGTCAAAATAACATGATCGTCTGTTTTCCACACTTACATTTCCAGCCTACAGTTACATTAAGAAGTTAATTATTTGATATCATGAACCTAAAAAATAGTTATTTTTCTTACGAGGCAGATGGATCGCATAGTTCCGAGCTCACCAGCGGAACTTTTTGAGAAATGGACACCAAGATTCGCTGGAAACCGGAAAAAAGAAGAGATGCTCCTTGACTTCTAAAAAGGGAATTCCTATCATCTTTATGAATCAGTAAGCAACTGACATGGGATAGATCACCGGTTTGTTTTTTTTAAAGAAAAAATTCAAAGGAAAGGACAAAATGATCGTAAAAAACTGGATGAGCAAAGATGTAATAACAGCTGACATTAATCACTCCCTGCATACTGCCATGAGATTAATTAATAAACATGGTATTGGTTCTTTGCCTGTGATGAAAAAAGGAAAAATGGTAGGGATGGTTAGCGCCGAAGACATAAGAAGAGCCCTGATTACAACACACTCCTCGGGAGAAGTCCAAACAACCGGTGCTATTGATGGAACAAAGGTCAGCGAAATTATGCGGGAAAATATGTTTCTGGTTTCCCTTTTCAGCATTCTGGATGAGGTAGCTGAAATGCTCTTGAGGAACAATATCTCCAGTGCACCGGTGATGGATGAAAACGGAGATATTGCCGGAATTATTACAAAAACCGATATTTGTAAGGCATTGATATCATTATCTGGAAAAACAAACAGGGAATTTGATTTTGGATTTCAGGTGGAAGACAGTCCGGGATCAATAAAGGTCATTACCGATATTATTCGATCTCTGGGAGGTCGTATTGCCAGTATTCTGATATCTTATGATGAAGTTCCGGAAGGATTTCGAAATGTGTTTATCAGAGTCTATAACATAGAAAGAGAAAACCTTGATAAGCTTAAAAGCAAACTCATACCGGCCGCGACAATGCTTTATATGTTCGATTACGAGAAGCCATCTAGACAGATTTTTTAAGTAAAATAGAACAACAAAACCACACGTATAAAGCAGGGCTGCTTGATCGCCCTGCTTTGTCTCTTCAAGCCACTGACCCTTGTTTTTGAAATGATGGTTTTCATCCCTCTCCCGGCTGAAAATACATCGTCTCAGGGTTGGCTCAAAAATTACTCAAGTGATTCCCATTGGTGTCAAGGAAACACGTTGCCCTGGCATTCTGTCTGCAAAATGTCCAGTCTTTAAGGGGCTTTTGCGGACAGATTAGGCCAAGTTATTTTTGTACGATCCCTTATTGCATCAATCCCTGCATCAAGATAACAGCCACCAATGCTAAAATGGCGTAAAATTCCGGAAAGGCCGCCAGGATCATGGTGTTCCCAAAAACGCTGTGACCGCTGCCCATGGCTGTAATACCGCTGGCACATACTTTCCCCTGGAAAATGGCAGAAAAAAGTGCGGCGATACCGATTGCCAGTCCGGCACCCAGAACGACGGCGCCATTGGCCAGGGAGAAATCGGGCTGAATCGTACCGCTGTAAATAATGAAGGCTACAAACCCGTATAATCCCTGGGTTGCAGGTAATCCTGCCAGGACCATCCCCGTTCCGAAGGCTTCAGGTTTTTTCTTGACCATACCTAAAACAGATGATCCCCCCAGGGCAAGTCCCCAGGCAGAACCGGCTCCTGAAAGCCCAACCATAAGACCCAAACCGATCAACGACAAGACATATCCCATACCATTTCTCCTTATAATTTGAAATTTCCTTTGGGGCCAGGCTTCGCTTATTTGCTATTAAGAAAAAAAGCAGATAAGCGAAGCCTGACCCCAAGATGCAAGAACGTCGAATGACTTCTAGGATCACACCTTTTCTTTTAAAAACGGGGCATAGTTTTTACCGCCGCCTTCAAAATCGAGGTTTTTATAGAATTCTACAAATGTTAACCTTAATGGATGAACGAATGAGCCCAGGATTGCCAAACCAAAGTTCAACGTATGGGCAAAAATAAGCAAGGCAATGGTCGCGAAAATCCCCGGGAAAATGTTATTTTCAATAAAACCGAAAGCAATGCCGTTAAAGGCGTGTCCCAGCAGACCGCTGGCCAACCCTAGAGCAAATAGGCGCAAATAGGATAAAATGTCACCGATGATACCGGTGGCAAACCCATAAAGCTCCCAAAGTCCAAATAGTGGTCTGATAAAGATACTTTTGTCTGGATTATTAAACAGAAACATCAGAACCAAACCAAAAACAATCAGAAATAGTCCAAATTCCTGGGGAGGAATGGTTAGCCAGGACCCAATTTGAAATGCGCCCAGTTTATATGTTGATATATCAATGCCGGTGATACCCTTGAACCCGGTGTTGCTGCTTCCAATCCCAATTGAAAATAGGATCCCGCAGATAATAATAAAAAACGAAGCTGGATGGATCCCCCAGACGAAGCCATTCTGGCGAATTCTGTTTACACATTGCAAAACAATCCCCAGCAGGACTTGCACAACCCCCAGAAAAATAGCAAATCCCATGGCCGGGAACTCTGTCATCTTTTTGGCATTGATAAAAGAGCCCAGAAAAGACATCATCTCACCGGATTCGGTTCTGAAAAAGTACTCCTTGTTGCCCTTCAAATAGAAAATAGACTGGCCAAAAAAGCTGTTCAACGCAATACCGCTGACGATTGTCATGCCGCCCAGGAGGAGACCGATGACATATAGATTGCGATATTGTTTGGGTCCTTTGAAGAACGCTATTGTCGCAATGAAAACTGTGATGGCGCCGTAGCCAAGATCACCCAGACACAGGCCGAAGTAGACCAGAAAAAAGGGTGCAAAAAAGGGTGTGGGATCCAGTTCCCGATAAGCCGGCAGCGAATAGATCCTGGTAATGGGTTCAAAAAGCCGGGCAAATCGATTGTTTTTTAACAGGATCGGGACATTCTCATTCACCTCCGGAATGTCGATTCGATAATAGCAGAGATAGTTATCAAGAAAATCATTGACCGCCTTTTCTCGTCTGGCTGGAAACCATCCGGTGAGGGAAAACACTTTGTCCTCAATTTCATTGACCATATTCAGATCGGCAGTCGCAAAGGTGGCGATATTGCTGTTGTCGACTCTGCACTCGTTCAGTGTATCAATATGGGCGGCCAGTTTTTCAAAAATTTTGTCGATATCAGCACTCTCCTCCTCAAGCCGTTCAGACTCCTGGTGCAGATTCTGCAGGGATTTCAAGGGAAGATTGACCTCATTGGCCCCGTCTGCTTCAAAGGGGCGCTCTTTTTCGAGAACCAGAAACCGGACCTTTGATTTATCGCGATGGATGATCTCATAAAAGAAGTCATCCATTTTGAGCTGCTTGAATTTTTTTTCTGTCGATTCAAAAAATCGAAGCTTAATCCCTTTTTTTTGAATAAAGCCGATCACTTCTGGATCAAATTCGCCCCAGGGTTGAAGCTGATTTATATCCTTCCGGATTTCCGACAGGTTTTGCTGGAGCGCTTCTTTTTTTTCTTCTGCTGCTTCGAATTCCCTGAGGATATTAAATACATTTCGTTCTACCGCAGTTGCCGGCTTCTCCTGGGACAGCGCCAGATCTTTCTCTTTGGCGATCTTACTTAAGATCTGAACCATCCGCGCACAGGTTTTGGAGATGTTGTTTGCTCTTTGATAGGTTTCGGAGGCGGCTTCGGGTTGCTCGACTTCAGTATTCTCAACGATATGAATTATCCCGATTTCCTGCAGGGATTTTAGAAAATCCTGTTTCTCTTTATGGTAGAGCAGGACAGACAGCTTTTTCATTGGAACAATCATGCAGCAGCCTCCCTTTCAATTTTTGCCTTGAGGATTTTTTGTGAAGATTTAGCCAGGTTTTCCTCATCTTCCAGGTAGCGCTTTATTTTTAGTATGGCTTCGTCATATTCGGGGATTTGTACCTTCTCATAAAGATTCACCTTCTGAGTGGTTTTTTTCCTGGCGTAGTCCAGCAACGTATATTTTTCAGTCAGGATCTTGAGTTTCATACGGAGATCGATCAGCGATTTCAGTATTTTAACCCCGAATTTAAACCAATTGGGATTTGCATGCAGACTGAACGGTTTCTCTTCAAAAACAACCTCTTCCAGGAAAGGGGTCTTGACTCCGGCGATGGATTTCCTCCCCACTTTGACTTCGACTATGGTCAGAAGATCCGGGAACTCACACCAGAATTTATTCAAATCGGCCAGAGTTTCCAACCTTTCCTGAATCTCTGTTTCGATTTCTTTGACGGCTTCCTTGACAAGCTTCACTTCGTTGCGCAGGGCGGACTCCTTTGCCTGAAGCGTTGGCAGAGCCTTTTTCCGTATTTCCAGCTCTTTGACCAGTTGTTGTCGTGAGGTCTTGTTGTATTGAAATTTTATCGCCATTTTTTCTCTTTTGATTACATCAGCAAATCAAAAAAACAAAATATTTAATCTTTCCAGTACTGATCCAGAAATTCCTGTTTAATGCCGACCTCCTCTTTGGAAAAAAACCTGTTGAGAAGCTTCCAGGCTGTGTCCAGCATCAGGTCGATGTTGACATTTATGTCGATTGCCAGGAGTTCCTTTGAATACTCTTTGGCAAAGTCCAGTGTTCTTTCGTCATATTCAGTCAGGTCGAAACCGTTCTCCCGCTTGGTCATGGCTCCGGATGCATCTGCATAAAGCCGAATACAGGCATTCATTACCTGTGGATGGTCTGATCTGGTGGATGTTCCGATCACCAGCTGTTTTAAGCGGGAAAGGCTTCTGAACGGGTCGATAATGACTTTACCGATTTCAGTATCACGGCGCAAGTAGAGCTGGCCTTCTGTAATATAGCCCGTATTATCGGGGATGGCGTGGGTGATATCACCGCCGCTCAGTGTCGTTACCGCAATAATGGTAATTGAGCCTCCTTCTGGGAATTGGGCGGCTTTTTCATAGATTTTAGCCAGGTCGCTGTAAAGAGAGCCGGGCATACTATCCTTTGACGGAATCTGATCCATGCGATTGGAAACAATACTGAGTGCGTCGGCGTAAAGCGTCATATCAGTCAAAAGCACCAACACCTTCATTTTTTTCTGCACAGCGAAATATTCGGCCGCGGTCAGGCTCATATCCGGGATCAGCAATCTTTCCACCGGAGGATCTTCAGTGGTGTTCATAAAGCTGATGATCCGGTCCAGGGCGCCGGCATTGTCAAACAACGTTCGATAGTAAAGATAGTCGTCATTTGACATCCCCATGCCTCCCAGGATAATGACATCCGCCTCGGCTCGCAGGGCAACGTCCGCCATTACCTGGTTGAAGGGCTGGTCGGGATCGGCAAAAAAGGGAATCTTCTGTCCGGTAACCAGGGTGTTGTTGAGATCAATCCCGGCGATTCCGGTGGCGATGAGTTCCGATGGTTGCTTGCGTCGCACCGGATTTACAGATGGGCCTCCTGTTTCAACCTCTTCGCCTTCAATCTCGGGTCCGTCGTCAATTGGCTGGCCATAAGCATTAAAAAACCGTCCCAGAAGCTCATCTCCCACCTTTTCCGTTGGGGGCTTGCCGGTAAAAACAACCTCCGCATTCGTCGCAATTCCCTGAGTACCGGGAAATACCTGCAAAACGACTTTGTCACCCATGATTTTAACCACCTGGGCTGGGCGCCCGTCCACGTAGGCCATCTCTTCATTGGCAATTCCTTCCGCGCGTAGTGCACAAGTGGCCTTGGTGATATCCTCTATTTTTGTGTATATTTTTTGGAAAGCGGATGTTTTCATTTAAGATGCCCTCCTCTCTGCGATTAATTGTTCCAGTTCGGATTCCCGCTCCTTGAATTCATCAGACTGAAATTCCTGGTAATTCATTTGTTTAAAGAGGTTGATAATTTTCCGGAAATAACCGAATACCTCTTCAAAGCTTTCAAATTGAAAATCAGTTTCACAGACCTTCAGGACCTTATTCAGCATGAATTGCTGCCGGTCCATGGGTGTCGAAGCATCAATGTCGTCAAACCCATCCTGTTGCAGGATGACAAAGTCGATAATCTCGGATTTGTTAAACAAAGTATGGTAATCGATGGGGACGCCATCATCTCCCAGAATACTGATTTGATCTTTGACTTCTTTACCCCTGAGAAGCAGGTCCTTTACCTTCATTACTTTATCCACCCAACCACTTTCAATCGAGTCATTCAGGGACTGCACGATCTCGTCGTATTCAAGATATTTGGAATAGCTTTCGATGGGATCTATAGCCGGATATCGTTTGGCGTCGGCTCTGCCTTGTTCGAGGGCGTAAAACGCTCTGGCAGCTTTTTTTGTGGATTCTGTCACCGGTTCTTTCAGGTTTCCGCCCGCCGGACTGACGGTTCCGATGAAGGTGACCGAACCGGTTGCGCCGTTATTCAGATTAACAAAACCGGCCCGGGAGTAGAAGTTGGCAATTATAGCCGATAGATCCATGGGAAATGCATCCGGGCCCGGAAGTTCCTCCAACCGGTTTGACATTTCTCTCAATGCCTGTGCCCAGCGTGAGGTTGAATCTGCGTTCAGCAGGACCTTGAGCCCCATGGACCGATAATACTCCGCAATAGCCATGCCGGTGTATACAGAAGCCTCTCGGGAAGCAACCGGCATGTTTGAGGTGTTACAGATGATAATGGTACGTTCCATCAGTTTTCGCCCGGTCCTGGGATCATCCAGTTCTGGAAACTCAGTGAAAATTTCAACCACCTCGTTGGCGCGTTCACCGCAGGCGACAATAATTATCAGGTCCGCATCGGCGTTTTTTGAGAGGGCATGCTGCAGAACCGTCTTGCCAGCACCAAAAGGCCCGGGGATAAAGCCGGTCCCTCCTTCGGCAATGGGATTTAACGTATCAATCGTGCGAATACCAGTCTCCATGATCTTGAACGGACGGGGTTTATCCTTGTATTGGGTAATCGGCAGTTTGACCGGCCATTTCATGGTCATGGTCAATTCCACTTCGTTCCCGTCCTCATCAATGACAACGGCTATTGTGTCATCAATGGTGAAATCTCCTTCATCAACAATGGTTTTGATCCTGCCGCTACCCTTAAAGTTAAAAGGAACCATGATTTTGTGGTCGATCCAGCCCTCTTTCACATTACCAACCCAGTCGGCGGCTTTGACCTGCTCGTTTACCACGATCAGAGGCGTGAAATGCCATTTTGTGTCTTCATCCAGAGCCGAGGTGTAATCGCCTCTTTTCAGGAAGATGCCGTCCATTTTGTTCAGATCATTCTGCAGACCGTCAAAGTTTTTAGAAAGCATGCCCGGTCCGAGAGTAACCTCCAACATCTTACCCATAAATTCAACTTCACTTCCGACCTTTAACCCCCGTGTGCTTTCGAATACCTGCACGAAGACCGTTTTGCCCGTGATTTTAATCACTTCAGCCATACAGCGATCACCGCTGATATCGATGTAGCAGATTTCGTTTTGAGATACAGGACCGTCAACTTCAATATTGACAAGGTTTGCAACAACACCGACAACTTTACCTCTGGTGCTCATAAGTTTCCTCCCTTCTCTTATTCGGCTTTATAATTCTGTTCCAGATCTTGAATTATTTTCTCTAACTTTTCTGTACCGGTTTTATCATCTAAAAGACTCCATCTTTCGGATATGGAGAGCGCAATCCCAACTCTCATAACTGTTTCAATATTGAACAGTTCCGGCTCTGCTATCTCTTCCAGCGATTGAAGTCGGAGTCTGGCCAATTTGTCTTCAGATGTTGCGATATTATCAAACTCTATCGAGAACAGCTCATCCGCCCAGGGGACTCTGGATGGTAATGAAAAATCGGGGGCACTGCTTTTTAAGAGCAAATCCGTGACTTCGTTACGACAAATCAGATGCTTTTCCAGTGGGTCTTTTGCTTTTCTGCAGGTAATGGCAGTCAGAATATTCCTGAGATCCAGTTCAAAGGTAAACCACTCATTTAAAAATCTGTTCTTAATTGAGGTGGCTTCTTCGTAAAACAACCAGTTTAGCTGGTTTTCCCAGGATAAATTCTGAATTATGGCACTGTTCCCGTCGAAAGCAGCTATGAATTCCTGCATATATTCAGGAATCTGGTCCGGGTTTTTTATTTCATCTCGCAGCTCTTCTTCTGAAAAATTGCCGGTCTGGTGAATGGGTTCTTTTTTTTCGGACAGGATGTTTATCAAGTTTTTATTATCGTTTGGAAAACCGATATAACTGAAAAAACATGCGTCTGCTTGAGGGATTTGGTCCTTCAGCTCATTGATAAAAGAACCGAGGCCGAGCTCGATTTTATTGTCATTAAAAATAATGTCCGGCAACCCTGCAACAATATAGTGATAGGGAATTGTCATTTTTTGGTATCAGTATGCTTTTTTCGGATCTTAATCATCGCTTGAGAATTGAATTTGGAACAACTGCTTTTATGTCGGATCAATTAAGACTGAGGATGGTTAAATATCAACCGAGTGCCTGATGCGAGGGGCGGGTGGTTCGATGTAAACCGGATGGGTTGGTTTTTAAGTAGTCAAAGTCCCTCAATCAGAATCCCCAAATCCCCGAAGACAATAAACAGATTATTGGCCTCCGGGGAGAGTTAACCGCTGAAAAGGAATTTTTTGGTTTTAACGCTTAAATACTGTTTGAAGAATTCGTTGAAGTTATCCTCGGTCAGACTTATCTTATAACCCCCGCTTTTGGGGCCGATCTGAAACCCGCCTTTCAGGTTTCTGGAAAAATTAAATTCAATATTATTGTCCACAAGTTTTGAAATTTCAGAAACAAAGGTCTTCTCCAGTTCTTTTTGCTCTTTCTCTGGCAACAGCAATTCCAGATCCTGCTTTGCTTCTTTGGTATTCCAATTCTGCAAAACAATCTTTATGTATTCTTTAATGTTGCTGCTGGACATGGCTTTTGAAATGTTGCCATCGATGGCTTTAGCGGTGATGAGGTCGGTAATCTGCTGGCGTATTGCTCTGACAGCCTTCAGGCCAGCCAATTTAATTTCTGATTCGGTAATCTTGTGGAGGTTTTCTGCCTCTTCTTTGGCGTTGTCCAGTATTTTTGCGGCTTCTGTCCTGGCTTCCTTCTGGATTTTTTCAGCTTCTTCGGTTGCGTCTTCAATTATTCTTTCGGCTTCTTCCTCGCCTTTTTGAACACCTTCCTGGTAGATAATACTGGTAAGCTCTTGAATATTTTGTGCCATCTTGTTCTTTCTCCGCAAAAACCATTGGTCTTTATGTTAGGGTTGGCTCAAAAATTACTCGAGTGTTTCTCATTGGTGTTAAAGAAACACGTTGCTGTGGCTTTCTGTCTGCAAAATGTCCAGTCTTTACGGGACTTTTGCGGACAGATTAGGCCAAGTTATTTTTGTACGATCCCTTAAGCTTCAAAATGAAAAAAATTCTGAGTAAAAACTATCTAAGGAATTTGTTGGTTTGATGTCCGGCAAACCTGTATTTTCCTCCTGTATATGGGTGATCATACTGACGGTCAGATAAGGAATGACTTCGAAAAAAGCTTTCAATCTTTCAGCCCGTGTTTTTGCAATACCTAAAGTATCTTTCAAAAAAATGAGTTGATTTATAACAATAAATTGTAAAGTACATGAGAATAGTGATTATTTAACCCTGCTTGTACAAGAAGACTGAACAGGCCGCGTCATAAACCAGCGTTTTTGCCGTTCTGCCAACGGCATTCTGCATTTTTTCATAGCTTGAATTGGCAGCAACAATGATCAGAATAGCATCTGTCATTTTCTGGAGTTCAATTATTTTTTCATATGACCTGCCAAACTCCAGTACGGTTTTATACTTGGATATGACGTCAAACTGGGAGATGTATTGATCCAGTTTTTCTTTCTGCTGTTCTCTTTCACTTTTAAGTTGTTCCTTGACAGCCATATCATCGGACAGTCTCTGATCCCACTCCCAGGTAAAATCCTTCTTCTCATCTTCTATGACCGGTAATTCTGCCACATGGATGAACATCAGCTCCGCTTTGGACTTTTGAGCCCACCTGTCTGCCAGTTCAATCAATCCTGAGTTCGTATCTGAATAGTCCACTGGCACAATAAAAATCAGATTAAACTTTTTTGCAGGTTTGCGATAGATATAGACGGGTCCCCTTGAATTGTTGAGGACATGGCGGGTGGTGCTTCCAAGGAAAACTCTCTTAATCAGTGTGTGAGAGTGGGCGGGGATTAGAATAAACTCGGGATCGATTTTTGACTCAGTTTCAAGAATTTTTAGATGGGGTTCTCCTGAGACGGATGACATCTCGTATTTAGCAGATACATCCATTCCTTTAAGATACTTTTCCATCTCTTTAAGATCTTTCTTCATCAAGGTTTCATCCTGCGTAAACAGCATTTTTTTGCCTTGCATGAAGTTTTTTGATCTTGTGTGAAGGATATGAAGTTCAGATCCGGTAACTTTACACCATCGATTAGCCAGACGAATTACTTCCTGACTCACTGCACTGGGTGTAATTGGAATAAGAATTTGATTTTTCATAATTCCCCAGAAAACAATTATTAAACCATCATCATACTCTGATCACAAGGAAACATAAAAAAGCATAAATCGGGGCACATATTCTGGCTGCGCGGACTCTGATTTATTCTTTTTTAATCATTAAACCACAAACCATAAAGTACTTTAATGTTCTATAAAACAAGTACCTGGAAGCATCTGAACGATTAAAATATGAACCAGGGAAAACGGACTTCCCTATTTTCAGTGTGTACAGGTTTCTATAGGTTGACCAAGATTGTCAATGAAATTTCCTATTTTTTTTTGGTTGTCCAGGCTTTTCCCTTCAAATAGTTACGGCTCCGAGCCTGTCTTAGAATCAAAAAAGCCAGGTGATCTCTTTTGATTCTTATTTGGCCGATCTGGGAATCACAAAAAACAGGTACAGATAGATGCCCAGAAAAAAACTGATTTCTACTTCATGAGTCGTTTTAATAAATTCATCCAGAATCTCCTCCTTGATATGATAGATTTCCAGTCTATCCCGGAACATTGGACCAAAATAGGAAATCCCTTCACTCCAGATCATGTATCCCTGGTCAATAATCACCCTCAGCATAATGATAAAATTATACCGGTTTTTTTGAGTTACTTTTTTAAGGGAATCTGTTTTGTCATGCCCTTTTCTTAACGATTCGAGATAATCCTCCCGAAACACTTCATCGGGTTTACTGTACAGAATTTTAAAAACCAGTTTGTAGGCCAGTTTTATCCCCTTTTCCAGTTCCTGCTCATTCAGTTCTATATTCTGATCGGCGAAGAATTGAAATACTCGCTGGGTTTTTTGTAGAATTGAAATCAGGTCATGGGTACTTTCAGGAATATAAGGATAATTATCAAAAAGTAAATCAAGAATCTTTTTCCCATTGGGGTATTTCTGGAAAAACTGCTCATATTTAACAGCCACAGAGGGTAAATTTTCTGTATCTTCAATCAGCAGCTTTAATTCCGGGGCATTTCTGAGTCCGATTTGATTAAGTAGTTCGACCGCATCCGGCGCTTCCATTTTTTCTCCCTTTCTATCTAATTCAGTGACTGCTTTTTGACGGCCCTGCCCAAACCTTTAAATTTTTCCGGTAAGGCCCTTTTCTGATCGCTCTCCCATAAAACCGGCTGGTTTTGATCAGCCGAATGGATAAAGCGAAAGACGATGATATGAATTTGGTTTTTCGAAGTCAAGTCAAGAGTTTTGGTTTCTTGATGTTTCACTATTTACCACATCGCCTGAACCGAGGGTGCATGCTGGCCGATATTCTTTTACATTTCTTTCCCACCATCCTCAAACTGCAGATGACATCCTGACTCGTTTATGGCGCCGGGATTACAGCCACCGTACTGGCTGTTTTCTTGTGGCCGCTGGTGAATAAGTAGGTATGGGGGAATTAAAGCTATTCTCATTCAAGTGGCAGCTGAATGATAAATTTTGTTCCGTAGCCAGGTTCAGATTCAACCTCCATTGTCCCACTGTGGTTATTGGTAATAATCATATATGAGACTGAAAGACCGAGCCCGGTCCCTTCACCTACTGGCTTGGTGGTGTAAAACGGTTCAAAAATCCTCTGGCGAACCTTTTCATCCATTCCCGGTCCATTGTCTTCAATTTCGATTCTGGCGATATTTCGATCAAACAACAAACGGATCGTAATACGATGGGGACCTTTTTGACTTTCGTTTGCCATTGCATAGGCAGCATTGCCGAGAAGGTTTAAGAGAACCTGTTCTATCTCTGTTTCTGTACACGCGATCAGTGGCAAGTTGGCGTCAAATTCCTTTGTGATCTCGATATTTCGGAAATCATACTTTTTTTTCAAATCATAATCTTTTCCAGCCAGTTCAAGCGTGTTTTCCACCAATTTTTTAAGATCGATTGGGGCCATTTGGGATTCACTTTTGCGGCTGAACTGCAACATATTTGAGATGATTTCGGATGCTTTCCTGCCTGAATCCTTTATCCCATCCAAAAAAGTGTTAATTCCTCTTTTTTCCAAATAGGCTTGGAGCTTATGAAGATCAATGCCACACTCCTCTGCCGGGTCATGGTTGGATTTTAAATCCGGAGAAAATCGGCGTTGAATATTTTGAACTCCCTGCAACATTCCTCCCAGCGGGTTATTAAGTTCATGGGCCATCCCCGCAGCCAGGCCTCCAACGGACATCATTTTTTCTGTTTGAATCATCAACTCCTGAGACTGTTTCTTCTCTGTAATATCCGTCAGGAAGACCAGAACAGCAGGACGATTGTTCCAGGATATGTTAACAGATTTGATCTCGACCCAGCGGACATTGTCATCTTTGGTAACAATTCGGTGGGAATAGGTCCCTACCAACGGCTCTCCTTTTTCTCTTTGACCGCGTCGCGTGATGACCTGCTCACGATCATCCGGATAGACGACATCATCGGCCGACATCTGCATCAGTTCATCCTCGCTATAACCAAAAAGTCTGATGGCTTCAGGGTTAAAGTATCTAAATTTAACATCTTGAAGTACGCAGATGGCTTCGACTGCGTTCATAACCACCTTTCGATATTTTTCTTCGCTATCTTTTAGTTCTTTTTCAGCTTGTCTGCGCTCGGTTATGTCGATGACGGTCACCAGGTTTGCAGGTCTTCCTTTATAAGTTACTGATTTTGAAAATTGTTCAATCCATTTTACTTTTCCACTTTTGGTTACTCCGCGGAACACATAGTTGATAGTTACTTCGTTCTCTCCAGCTTGCTTTTTCCTGAATTGATTCATGACAAAATCCAGATCATCAGGATGTATTTGCTTAGAAAACTCTTCTGCTTGCCATCCCATCATTTCTTCAACTGAATATTCATTAATCCTAGCTGTTGTCTCATTCACATATTGATAAACACCATCTTGAAATATTGAAATTCCCATCAGAGACTGCCCGGCTATCAACTTGAATATTTCTTCACTTTCCCGCAGGGCATCCTCTGTCTGCCTGCTTTTGGTGATGTCCCGGGTAAATCCTTCCACTCCCAGAATATTCCCATCAACGTCTTTTACCAGATGGGCGTTTGTACTCGCCCACCAGGTTGAACCATCTTTTCGTTTCAACTCCGCCTGAAAATTTTGTATATACCCATTTTTAGAGAGTTGCGAGAGAAAATGATCCCGTTCTTCAGGATTCAAATAGACTTCCGCAGCCAAATTCATTCCGATCGCTTCTTCATCTGTGAATCCTGATAATCCTTTGACTGATTGTGATATGAAAGTGATTTTGCCCGTTTGATCCGTTCGATAAATTAAATCAGGAGAGTTATCAATGAGGTGTCGGTATTTTTCTTCACTCTCACGTAGAGCCTGTTCAGCCAGTTTTGCCTCCGTAATATCGCTTATAAAACATAAAACAGCAGGCTTCCCTTCCCAATCAATTACAATAGGCTTGTTTTGCACCCACTTTATTTCCTGTTTTTTGGTAAGCACTCTAAAATTGGTTATACTTGCTAATTTTTCCCCGCTAATTCTTCCTTCGTGTCGTTTATTCACAGTTGCCAGATCATCCGGATGAATGAAATCTGATAGCGGTCTGTCGATTATTTCTGCTAATTGATAACCCAGCACCTCACACACATGAGGGTTTACGAATTTTAACCCATTCTCTTGATATACGATGATTCCGTGCTCAGCGAATTCTACGATCCTGCTAATTATTTCTCGACTCCGTTTCCAATTATCTTCCTCCTGCTTACGTTCCGTAATCTCTTCATAAACGCCAAAAATACCCAAAATAGTACCATTTGAATCTTCCAGGGGGATCTTGCTTGTTCTCAACCAGATTTTATTACCTTCAGGGGTCGTTCGATGTTCTTCATAGTTCAGCTTTTTTACTCGGCTTTCCAGTACCTGTCTGTCATCTGCCCGGCATTTATCGGCCTCATTTTTCCAGCCCATGGCATCCTCATCCCTGCCAATAAGCTCTGCTGGATTCTTAAATCCTGCATCTTCAGCAAAAAGTTGGTTGCATCCTAAATAATTCAGATTTTTGTCCTTCCAGAAAACACGTACCGGAATTGTATCAAGGACTGTTTGTAGCACCCGCGTGGTTTGGGTTAATTTTTTTTCGCTTTCCCGGAATAGTTCTTCAGTTTTTCTTCGCTCAGCATTCATTTTTCCAGCAAACAGAGCCATTTCAATCGTCACCTTCAGTTCCCTTTCCTGAATCGGTTTCAAGATATATCCAAACAGAGGAGTAATTTCAGCCTGTTCCAATTTTCCTTCATCCAGGTTGGCAGTGGAGAAAACGACTGGAATATTAAAACGCGTTTGTATAATTTCTGCCGTCTCAATTCCATCCCTTTCTCCTTTTATTTGCATATCCATTAAAACAATGTCCGGTTTGTCTGCATTAGCCACTTCAATGGCCTGTTCTGCTGTATTAGCAATCGAAGTGACCTCATAGCCCAGGCTCAGTAGACTGTTTTCAATATCCGTTGCAATAACAGGTTCGTTTTCAACGATAAGTATTTTAGTTTTGATCATGGTTGAGCTTTATGAGTGTTGGATCCTGATAGAACTTCAATTGGGCCGGGTGGATTGAATCAATTGGTTAGATCGATTCTGAATAATCAGAGATACCCGAGAACACCATTGTTGAACCATACTATATCAAAATGAAAATGACTTCTAAAAGGTTTTTCTCTTCTTATAGTACAGTCTTGCCTGTATCACGGTCAATTAAAGTCAGCATTTGCTTTTGCAATGCGGCTAAGGAAGAGCCGAAAAGAAAGCGTTCGGTCGAGCAGGGAATACGCCAAATAAAGTGGTCGATCAAAAAAATCAGACAAGGGATTTTAATACAGATTTGATAGTCAAGCGAACCCCTCTTGAATTTATTACTCATCTCAGATAAGTTACCTGTTGCAACACATCAATGGTTTTTTTTACCCTTTTATCCGAAAACATTGAAGTCGGAAACAGGGCGAAACCTGGAATCTGGCGGGTTCATTTTGAGATCTGGAACCCCGGGCAGGATTGATTAAAAGCCATTTCTGTAAATACATAGGGGATCGTACAAAAATAACTTGGCATAATCTGTCCGCAAGGGGATCGTTAAAAAA
>JABGPJ010000011.1 GCA_018645005.1 Deltaproteobacteria bacterium
CATAAAGACTGGACATTTTGCAGACAAAATGCCAAGTAATTTTTGAGCCAACCCTGAACACGACAAACTGGCATGAAACCGATTGGAATTATAGCAAATCCGTGGTCTGGAAAGGATATCCGGCGTCTCGTCACGTCTGGTTCGGTTGTTTCAAATAATGAAAAAGCCAACATGATTCGTCGCATACTTCAGGGGCTTGATTCCACAGGCGTCAATGAAACCGTTATCATGCGGGATAGTTCCGGAATCGGCGCCAGGGCTATGGATCACCTGGATCTGTCGATGGAGGTCAATTATCTCGATCACCCCATGACTGACAACCAGGATGATTCCACTTTGGCTGCCCGGATTATGGATGAGAAAGGGGTTGCGTGTATCATTGTACTGGGAGGGGACGGAACCAATCGGGTCGTGGCCAAAGGAGCGGGTCAGACACCTTTACTGTCAGTTTCGACCGGAACAAACAACGCCTTTTGTGAGATGTTGGAGGGGACCCTGGTGGGGATGGCTGCAGGCGTGCTTGCGTCAGGGGCGGTTGATCGTGAAGCCGTCTGCAAACAGATGCCGTCTCTGGAAGTGTGGAAAGGGGATTACCTTCTTGATATTGCCCTGGTGGATCTGGTGATTTCATCAGCGAATTACATTGGTTCGCGTGCTATCTGGGAGGAAGATGCTCTGGAGGAAGTGTTTTTGACCCGGGCGGAACCGGGGCATATCGGTTTTTCGTCTCTTGGAGGCCATCTGAGGCCGTTAAGGCCTGACGAACCCAGGGGAATGCATATTATCGTCGGCGAGGGTGACGATGATCAGCGGGTCATGGCACCGATTGCTCCCGGTCTTGTGCGGTGGGTATCGATTAAACAGTATCGGCTGATTGAGGCCGGTGCATTTGTTAAAATTACGCCGCGCCAGTTATCAGTTGCATTGGATGGAGAAAGAGAGCATGTCCTGACTCAACGGGACACCATCTCTGTCACCTACAATCCTCAAGGCCCCTTCGTTGTTAATCCTACACAGGCCCTGGAAATCGCCTCTGAATCCGGTTTTTTTATCAAAAGACCCGCAGGGCCAACAAGCAAAGTGTTTGTTGACAATGAACCCACACCTGTTTGGTTTAAAAAGTAAAACCGACCCAGACTCCTGCCTTGACTGCTTCCATCAAATCCCCTTAAAAACGGATATTGTTCTCACTGGAGTTTTTTTAAATTCCTCGAAATTCTGATTCCCCCATCTTCAATTTGCCCGTTTACCACTTTTCTCGTAGGATGACTGTGGGAAAGCGGATAAATTAACGAGAGAACAAAGTTCCAGGAAAAAATATCATGGAAAGTATCATTTTCAGTTCTAAATCCATTAAAAAACTGACATTGTTCTCAATACTGCTTGGAACGATCATTATTGCAGGTTCATTTGTTTCCTTTAAACCAAAAATAGTTGGGAGAAAACAACCTCTGGCAGTTAAGGGTATTTTGGATTTAACAGACTGGAACTTTGAAACGGATGGAACTGTTGAACTTAATGGGGAGTGGGAGTTTTATTGGAATCGATTGTTGGCGCCAAAAGACTTTGTCGACAACCATTCAGTAGGCGGTCGAGAATGGTTCGAGGTTCCAAATCGTTGGAATGGGTATCAGCTTGGTACCAGATCATTGCCACAGAACGGCTATGCAACCTACAAATTGACAGTTAAAAAAGATGGGTTTGACGGGATATATGGATTGAAAATCGCAAGAATTGACACTGCTTATAAACTGTGGATAAACGGGGAAAAGGTTGCTTTTTCAGGTGTCGTGGGGAAGAATGCCAAGGCTATGACGGCAATGATTGTGCCGCAGATTTCGTTTTTCAGCAGCCGGGATAATAGCTTAGAGATTGTCATTCAGGTATCGGATTTTGCCTGGCACAAGGGCGGTTTGATTGATCCCATTAAATTAGGTGACCAGACACAGATTTTACAGAACTGGAACTGGCAGACAGGATATGAGCTGTTTCTGGCCGGAAGCATCTTGATTATGTCTTTATACCATTTTGGGATTTTCATGCTGCGCCGGCAAGACAAGTTCATTCTTTATTTTGGTGCGTTCTGCTTATTTATTTCCTTAAGACTGTTGTTTGCCGGCACATTCTTTCTAGGTTCGTTGTTTCCAGAATTGTATCTCTGGGAAGTAACCCGCAGGATTGTGCTCCCCTGTATTTTTTTGATGATTCCCGCATTTTTTTCCTTTATGGGGGAACTTTACCAAAAGGATATCAATCAACGTTTTGTGAGGATTTCTCAGATTTTTGGTCTTGGCTCAACCGTACTTACAGTTTTACTCCCGGGAATAATTGGCTGGCCATTGCTGCCAATTAATCTGGTTGTATTAGTCGTAGTCTGTTTTTACGTTACTTGGTGCCTGCTGAGATCAGACCTCAGAAAAAGTGAGGGTACAGGCTGGTTTATCCTGGTATTCACGGTTTTTTTTATGACATTGTTCAATGATGTTTTGAATTCATTTGGTGTTATTCACACTAGAACCCTGACCTCTTTTGGAATGTACGTACTCATCTTTTTTCAAGCATTCATACTTTCAAAACGGTCTTCAGATGCGTTTACCAATATAGAGATACTCTCAATTGAGAATAAAAAAATAAATGAAGAGTTAAAGAAATACAATGTTCGCCTCGAAAGCG
>JABGPJ010000043.1 GCA_018645005.1 Deltaproteobacteria bacterium
AAGTCATGAAAACTTTGGACATTTTGCAAACAGAATGTGAACTAATTCTTGAGCCGACCCTAAATCAGAAAATCCTTGAGCTTCGCCATAAAAGATTTTTTCATCGGCGAGCTGTCTTCCTTCGATATAGCTGTGAACTCTTCCAACAACTCTTTTTGTCTCCGGCTGAGATTGGTGGGAATCTCAACCACAATCCTGATGTAAAGGTCCCCTAGTCCACTCCGCTGTAGTCGAGCAATTCCCTTGTTTTTCAAGCGGAAGATTTTGCCGTTCTGAGTTCCCGCCGGGATTGTCAATCGAGCTCTTCCTTCCAGTGTCGGGACCTCGATATCGGAACCGAGTGCGGCCTGGGTGATACTGATTGGAATTTTACAATGAATATCATAATCGTCCCTTTCGAAAATCGGGTGTTCCAGGACGTTAATAATCAAGTAAAGGCTTCCGCGTCTGCCGCCGTTAGAACCCGCCTCGCCTTCTCCTGTGAGTTTGACACGGGCTCCGGTGTTGATTCCAGCCGGGATATTGACTTTCAGCTTTTTCTTGATGTTAACCCGTCCTCGGCCGTTGCAGCGCGGGCACGGTGACTTGATAAGTTTTCCAGTACCTCGACACTGGCTACAAGTGGTTGAAACACTGAAAAAACCCTGCTGAATGCGTTGTTGTCCGGTTCCTGAGCAGACCGGGCAGACTTCAATGTCTTTCGAAGATCGGGCACCAGAACCACCGCAAGAGTCGCAGAGATCCATGCGGGGGATGACCAGTTCTGTGGAGTAACCAAATGCCGCCTGCTCAAATGTCAAGTCCATATTGTAGGTCAAATCAGCACCTGGTTGCCCCCTGGAGCCTGGACGGCGGGACGAACCCCCAAAAAACTCTGAAAAAACATCGCCGAAAATATCGCCAAATCCAGATCCCTGGAAGGGGTTTCCACCGCCACCGCCCATATTTTCGGCCGCATGGCCGAACTGGTCGTATTGAGCGCGGCGCTGGCCATCTGAAAGAACTTCGTAAGCAGCGGAAGCCTCCTTGAACGAAGCCTCAGCCGCTTTATCGTCGGGGTTGCGATCCGGATGGTATTTCAAAGCCAGTTTTCGATAGTTTTTCTTTATTTCATCGGCTGTGGCAGAGTTGGATACTCCTAACACATCGTAATAGTCACGTTTCGACAAGTTGACTCCTGTTTTTGTCGGTCAATGCGGAATTTGAATAAGTAAACCTGATGCGCAGCCCGGGATAGCTGGTAGAACCGCTAGATATCCGGGGCTTCACAGAAGGACCGGTTCAGGAACCGGTCCCGAGATCACTCATCCTTGATCTCTTCAAAATCGGCATCAACGATGTCGTCGTCATCCTTACCCGGTTCATTTTGGGCACCTTCGCCATCAGCGGATTGAGAACCATCTGCCTGTGCCGGATCGCCTTCCTGTGATCCCTCTGCATTCTTGTAAATGCTCTCAGATGCTTTGTGGAAAGCCTGGGTCAGTTTTTCGATTCCGGCTTTTAAGGCTTCGGTATCCTCACTCTCAATGGCTGCTTTCAATTCTGTTACGGCTTCATTGATCGCTGCCTGTTCATCTTCAGGGATTTTCTCTTGATTTTCCGAAAGCGTCTTTTCACTCTGATAGACCAGGGAATCGGCCTGATTTTTCAAATCGATGGCTTCTCGCTTCTGCTTGTCAGATTCGGCATGCTGTTCTGCGTCCTGAACCATGGATTCAATTTCCTCTTCGGATAGTCCGCCAGAGGTTGTGATTTGAATTTTCTGCTCTTTTCCGGTTCCCAGATCCTTGGCGGAAACATGCACGATTCCGTTGGCATCAATATCAAAGGTCACCTCGATCTGTGGAACACCACGAGGAGCCGGCGGAATTCCCACCAGTTCGAATCGGCCCAGAGTTTTATTGCCGGCCGCCATCTCTCTTTCACCCTGGAGTACGTGAATGCTGACTGCGGGTTGGCTGTCTGTAGCGGTCGAAAACACCTGGCTTTTTTTGGTCGGGATGGTCGTGTTGCGCTCAATCAGCCGGGTGGTTACGCCGCCAAGGGTTTCAATACCCAAAGAAAGTGGTGTGACGTCCAGTAACAGGACATCCTTGACGTCTCCAGTCAAGACTCCCCCTTGAATTGAAGCGCCAATAGCGACAACTTCGTCCGGATTGACACCTTTATGAGGAGGCTTGCCAAAAAAGTTTTCAACTGTTTCGGAAATTTTCGGCATGCGGGTCATGCCACCAACAAGAATCACATCATTGATATCACTGGTTGTTACACCAGCATCTCGCAGTGCTGCTTTCATCGGTTCCAGACATCTTTCGATAAGATCTTCTACCAGTTGCTCAAGTTTTGAGCGGCTGAGTTTGATATTCAAATGTTTTGGTCCGGAAGCATCTGCAGTAATGAAAGGAAGATTGATTTCGGTTTCGGTAGAGGAGGAGAGCTCGTGCTTGGCTTTTTCGGCACCTTCTTTCAAACGTTGCAAGGCCATTTTATCGCCACGAAGATCTATGCCGTAATCCTTCTTGAACTCATCAGCAAGGAAATCGATAATTCGTTGATCAAAATCTTCTCCACCCAGGTGGGTATCACCGTTGGTTGATTTCACTTCAAAAACGCCATCACCGATTTCCAGGATGGATACATCAAAAGTTCCCCCCCCCAAATCGAAAATGGCGATCAGTTCTTCACCCTTTTTATCCAGACCATATGCCAGCGCTGCGGCCGTAGGCTCATTGATTACCCTGAGGACATTAAGCCCGGCTATTTTGCCCGCATCCTTGGTTGCTTGTCGCTGGGCGTCGTTGAAGTAGGCCGGACAGGTGATGACTGCATCATTGACCTCTTCTCCCAGATAATCTTCTGCAGTTTGTTTCATTTTTTGCAGAATAAATGCTGAAATTTCAGCTGGTGAATAGTGCTTATCATCCACATCAATCTGGGCCAGTCCGTTAGACGCTTTCGATATTTTGTAACTCAGTGTGGACTCGTCTTCTTTTACGGTCGCTGCACTATGTTGCCGGCCGATCAGTCGCTTTGCTGCGTAGATTGTTTTTTCCGGGTTGGTGATCGCCTGACGTCGGGCAACCTGGCCGACAAGCCTTTCGTTTGAATCAGTAAAAGCCACAACCGATGGCGTTGTCCGTGCGCCTTCTGCATTCGTGATCACTTTAGGATCACCTCCCTCCATAACGGCAACACATGAGTTGGTTGTTCCCAAATCAATACCGATAACTTTTCCCATTTTTTTCTCTCCAGATTAGTGTTTGAACATGAGGATAAGATCTTGTATTTTAAACTATTTCTTGTCCTTGCCAGTATTTGGCCATGACAGGGCCATCTATTTTTTCTTAACTACTTGCACCATAGCCGGGCGTATGACCCGATCGTGAAGGATATAGCCTGCTTGAAATACCGCGGCAATATGATCAGGTTCAATCTCATCGGTGTCGATCACTCCCATGGCTTCATGCTTATTAGGGTCGAAAAGTTCACCCTTGGGAACAATCCGCTCAATGTTGTTTTTTCCCAGGGCTTCATAAAACAACTGCTTTGCCATCTCGATACCGGCCACAAATTCTTTCAGTGACTCGTTTTCTTCTTCCTGAGCCTGCTCGATGGCACGTTCGAGGCTGTCCATTCCTGCAAGAAGATCGGAAACAAGGGCTTGATTGGCAAATTTAAAGCGATTCTGCATCTCCTGGGTGTTTCTACGTTTGAAATTTTCAAATTCAGCCACCAGACGAACATATTTGTCATTCATCTCCATGTATTTCTGTTCCGGAGTCAACACTTGCTCGACATCAGCCTCTTTTTCACTAATCTCCTCAGCCTTGGTGTTATCTGAATCCGCTTCCTCCACCTGTTCGCTTGTGTCGGACGCACCTTCCGGAGTTTCTTCAGCACTCTTCTCCGCTTCAGTTTCGTCTACCGGAGTATCCTGAGTTTTGATCTCGACTCTGTCATCCGTAGTTTCAGCTTTTTCCTGTTTGTCTTCTTTATTCTCTTTTAACGACATATTTCTTTTAGTATTGATTTACTTCATTGTGGGTTTACCAGTTATATATAAGCTTACGATGCGTCACTATTGAACCGAAGCCGTCACTGAACCAGCGTTTCCGGGTTTCATTCCTTTCTCGGCGCTAGCCTAAAAACTGCGTTAGCACGTAAGAAAGCTTCTGTGTGGAATAGTCGATTTCGGAAATGATTTTCGGATAGTCCATCCGAGTCGGTCCAATAATACCCAAACTACCAAGCAGATAATCGCTGCTGCCATATGTTCCTGTAATGACGCTGCATTGATTGAGCCCGTCATAGCTGTTCTCATTTCCAATCCGAACCTGGATGCCGTCTTGATCCATCACGCTGACAAGTGTCTCAAATAGTGCCTTTTTATCGTCCAGTACCTTGAAAACAATTTTTAGTCGTTCTTGATTACTAAACTCGGGAAATGAGCACATTTTCGAGCGGCCAAGAATGAAGACGTCATTTTCAATATCTGTACTAAAGGCTTTCTTCCCAATCCGAATCGCCTGGATGAAGGTATCATCGAACTCGTCTGTGTTTTCGGATATGGTTTCAATCAGGGAGTTTCTAATGTCAAGAATCGTTAGTCCGGCAAACATATCACAGAGCAGATCCTTGATCTTGTCCAGCATTCCCTGATCCGGACATTCACGCAGATGAATGATCTTGTTTCTGACCATCCCGACCTGTGTAATGAGGACGATCAGCAGCTGCTTTTCGTTGAGTTTTATCAGCTCCATCGTTTTCAACTTCGAAACAGCCGGCTGAGGTGAAATAATAATGCTGGTGCAATCTGTCGCCTTGCAAAGATCCTCGGTAATCTCGATCAGAATGTCCTCCAGGCGTTGTACCTGTTTGTCGCTTTGCTCATGTTCCAGTGTAGGGAATCCTGCGGTACTCGGAGCCTCAAAATTCAATATCCGATTGATGTAATATCGATATCCTAAATCCGTTGGAATCCTTCCTGCCGAAATATGCGGCTGCACAATCATCCCCATTTCCGATAAATCAGACATGATATTACGAATCGTTGCCGCTGAAATCTTGAATTCTATTAACTTGGTTAAAACCCTTGATCCAACAGGCTCTGCGGTCTTTGTATAGTGTTCAACAATCAATCCCAACACTAATTCGGCTCGTTTATCCATAGCTATCGCACTTTAATGATATCTTCAAACCCCGATGTCCTCAAACTCACCGGAACGTTCTTCTCTACTGATTCGCAGAGTATTAGCACTCTTCATGAGTGAGTGCTAATACTCTCATTTTTTTCTAGTCTTGTCAATCGGTATGCATGACAGAAATTGTCTTTTCACATGCATCCTATAGTATCTCATAGATCATGATGACTAGTAAAATTAAAATCGGTGAAAAGGATTTATTAGATTGAATAGTAACATGAATTAATGTAGGTGAGTTATGATGCCAGTCAAAAATAGTCCGGCTGATTCCGGAGAAAATGTCAGGATGCCGTATCGATTTTCAGGGGGCACTGATATGAAGAATTTGCCTTCTGCCAAGTTATTTTTGTACGATCCCTAAGTGTGTCGGACTGTGACCTGGACAGATTCAGGAACTGTGATTTTTTCGATTTTCTGGAGAAGATGCGACTCCAGCGGGAGATTCATTTCTCTCTGGAAAATCTGCTCATCGTTTTCCTGATTAATCGGGACCGGAACGACGTTTATTGGCAGCGACCTGTTTTTATAGCAAACTGTGACCAGTCGGTTGATAAAAGTCTCTAATTTCTCTTGATCTTTAGCGCTCAGGATCAGTTGATAGGTTGAAACGGGTGCCGGTTGTTTCTGGGTTGTTTTTTTTCCAGGATTGACGAACTCTACCTGTTTCAGGCGGTATCTGTTTTTTCCGATACGGACGGCCTTTTTAAGGTTAATCGGCTTACCGGCTGTGACGGTCCTTGTGTTGTCCAATATCCGTACATCAACAATCTGATTTTCTGGAGTTATCACGGTGATAATCTGACTTCCATCCTTTACAGAAATATTCAATGCGACACCTATCGTCAGGGGGAGTCGTTTTTTAGACTGGCTGACCGGTTGATGTTCAAAAGGGATGTTTTGGACAGACTCATCAAGTTCTTTATAACCGCTCTGCTGTGCTATTTCCTCGGTCAGATCAGGGTGGATCTGAGCACAGGAGTGGGATTCCCATGAGCTTTTTGTATAATCCAGGAGTCTGAACTGAAAAGGCTCTGCCTCTCTGAGTAGAAAAGTCAAGTGTTTACAGCTTTGACAGTAATGAGGAATGATAAGTTGTTTCTTGGGCATTGTTGCTTCCTTGGATCTAAAAGCAGTTGTTAACTGGTCTCTGATTGTCCTTTATTTGTATCGTGATTCAGGAAAGATGACAATAACTATTGCGTGAGAATCAGATATTTAGCGATAATAAAAGTTCATCGAATCTTTAGATCAAAAGGTTTCTTTCCCGGTTTCATTTTTTTGGCGAGGAAAACATGACTTGTTTTCGGGCGGGAGACTGTAACCCAACAGATATAGCGAAGCAATGAAAGAGAGGGCATCCATTGTCGTAGAAGAGTATCTGCAACTGATCTATTCCCTGATTGCAAATGGGAAAAGGGTAAAAGCCGTTAATCTGGTCAAACGTTTGAAGTCCAGCCCATCAACCGTTCACGCGACACTTTCGAGATTACAACGGGATGATCTGATTACGATTGGCGAAAAAAAAGAGATCGAATTTACCCCGGCAGGGTTTGACAAAGCGGAGCAATTGACTCGTCGGCACAGACTGGTTGAGGATTTTCTCTGCAACACCCTGGGCATTTCCTGGCATGAGGTTCATAAACATGCGCATGTGCTGGAGCATGGTTTGACGGAGATGGTGGAGGAAAAACTGGCTGAGTTTCTGGATTTCCCGAAGTCCTGTCCTCACGGTACGCCGCTTCCAGGTGAAGACAGCCATTTACCTGAGGATATGTGTTGTCTTCATGACATGGAGATGGGCGATGTGGTTGAAATAGTGATCATCGACGAGCTGTTGGAGGAATCGGTTGATCTGATGAAATTTTTGCAGGATAAAAACTGTACCCCAGGTCAGCAGCATACAGTCATGGAAAAAACCGATATCACAAAGACAGTTATTCTGGAATCGGAAAATAGTCGGGCTACACTGCCATTCGATATCGCTGACAAAATTGGTGTTATTAAAATAAGCTCAACTTGAATCCGGTTTTCCGGCCGGATATTGTCAGATGTCAATCCCACCCCTACCGCCTCGATCAATCCTGCGGGCAAAGCTACTTGTCCGATTTTGACAATTACGATATGCTGAGCAGACCATTTGTTTCAATGCCCTGATTATTCAGCAGTATCAACTGAGTAGTGCTGGCCTCACAAATGACAAATTAAATTAAATCAGACTTATAAGACGTCATAACGACTTCCAATTCTATTTCAAAAAGAAATTCATGAATCTGTTCGACGAAATTACCCAAAGGGGTTTAATAGAAAATACGACTTCCGAAGAGCTGGCAGAAAAAATCAATGCAGGTGGGCTCACATTCTACGTTGGTTTTGATCCAACTGGTGACAGCCTGCATGTGGGACATTTTGCCATCCTGAATCTGATGCGCCTTCTGCAGAAAGGGGGGCACAATCCAATTGGCGTCATGGGCGGCGGTACCGGCATGATTGGTGATCCAGGTGGTAGAAGCAAGGAACGTAACCTTTTAACCCAGGATCAGATAGAACACAACATCGATGGAATCCGGAAACAACTGGCACGTTTTCTGGATTTTAAGGAGGGCAACAAAGCGACTCTGGTCAATAATTACGAATGGCTTTCAGCCCTGACCCTGATTGATTTTTTAAGGGATATCGGCAAGTTCTTTTCTGTCAGTACTATGATTGGCAGGGATTCGGTCAAAAGCCGGCTGGATAGAGAGGGTGAGGGCATCTCCTATACAGAATTCAGTTACATGCTGCTGCAGGCTTACGATTTCTATAAATTAAGCGAGGATTATCAGTGTACGTTGCAGATCGGAGGGTCGGACCAGTGGGGTAATATTGTTTCCGGGATAGATCTGACTCGACGGATCAACAACAAACAGTTGTACGGCATAACCATGCCGCTGATCACCAAGGCAGACGGGAACAAGTTTGGTAAAAGCGAATCGGGCGCGATTTTTCTTGCGGCAGAAAAAACGTCTCCCTATGAGTTCTATCAGTTCTTCCTGAGGCAGGCAGATGAAGATGTCATCCGGTTTCTGAAGGTCTTCACCGAGTTGAGTCTGGAAGAGATTGCTGAATTTGAGGTATCCGTGAAAACCGAGCCGCACAAGCGCATCGCCCAAAAGAAACTGGCAGAGGAGGTGACCCGCTCGGTACATGGTGAAGAAGCGCTTGAGAAAGTCGCCCGAGCGTCACGGGTGCTGTTTGGGGAGAAGATCGAGAAACTGGATGATCAAGTCATTTCTGAGATTTTCAAAGATGTACCGTCGTTGAAAAAGGAGATGGAGACACTCAAGAACGGATACAGTCTCATCGAGGCGCTGGTTGAGACCCAGGCCTGCAAATCAAACGGACAAGCCCGCAAGTTGATCCAATCTGGAGGGGCCTACGTCAACAACGAGCCTCAAAAGGATATCGATTACAAGTTGACGACCTCGGATCTGGCCTCTCCATCCTTTTTAATTCTGCGGTCAGGCAAGAAAAACTATAAACTCATTCACGTGCAATCATAAACCGGTTCCTGCCATGAAACTGCCTGTTTTAAAAGTCCGGTTGAACTATCCTGGGATGAAACCGCCCGCAAAGGCTCATGATTCAGACAGTGGGCTGGACCTGACCCTGATGAAAGTAATCGAAAAGCGAGATGATATTTTTTTCTTTGATACCGGTGTTTCGATCGAAGCACCGTATGGTTATTACACAGAACTATTTCCCCGTTCAAGTATTTACAAACACGACTTTATGATGGTGAACAGCGTGGGCGTTATTGACACCGGATACCGGGGAACGCTTTTTATGCCCATGCGGTATCTGGGAAGTGGAGACGGCAGAGCGGAAGCTGAGAGCCTGGTCGGACAACGTATCGGGCAGTTGATCCTGCGACGCATAGAACCTTATCAGGTAGAAATCGTTTCGGACTTGGACGATACAGAGAGAGGAGGCGGGGGATTTGGCAGCAGTGGATCCTGAGAGTGCGGAGATGGTAGCGGACGTTTCCGGATTGAAGGTAGCGATTGTACATTACTGGCTGGTCACGTGGCGGGGTGGAGAAAAGGTTTTGGAATCCCTGCTGAAACTGTTTCCAGATGCGGATATTTACACGCTCTTTTACGAGAAAACAGTGTGTCAACCCTATCTGAAAAACAACCGGGTTTATACCTCCTGTCTGGATCACGTTTGGCTGAAAAGCCACTATCAGATGATGTTTCCTTTCTACCCGCTGGGGATCAGATCTTTGAAGTTGCAGAAACAATATGATCTGATTATCTCCTCGGAATCAGGTCCGGCAAAAGGAATCGATAATCCAGACCACACACCACATTTGTGCTATATTCATACCCCAATGAGGTACTGTTGGGGGTTCACTCAGACGTACGTCGATAAAATCCCTCGCTGGCTGCAGAGGGTTGCCCGCTGGCGCTTCAATAAGCTAAAACAGTGGGACAAAACCACGATTGAGAATGTGGACAGCTATGTGGCCAATTCACGGAATGTGGCTGAGAGGGTACAGCGTTATTATGGGAAGACAGCCGCTATCTGCTATCCGCCGATCGCACTGGAGCTGTTTGATCATGACCTGGTTGACAACAGCAAAGACTACTATCTGAGTTTTGGAGCGATCACGCCCTATAAAAATATCGATCTGCTGATAGAAACGTTCAACCAGCTGGACCGGAAGCTGATTGTGATTGGCAACGGAAGTGAAAAAACCAGGCTGGAGCAGTCGGCGAAAGGGAACATTGAATTTAAAGGGGCGTTGCCCATGTCCGATGTGATACAGTATATCCGGAATGCGCGGGCCTTGCTGTTTCCGGGGGAAGAGGATTTTGGCATGGTACCACTGGAAGTAATGTCCCAGGGGGTGCCGGTGATTGCTTACAGAAAAGGTGGCGCCCTGGAAACGGTTACCGAGGTTCTCGATCAGCCCGAAAAGTCAACCGGACTTTTTTTTGACGAGCACACTGTACTGTCACTTACAGATGTGATTCGGCGATTCGAATCGCTGGAAGGGTATTTTGATCCCGGTTTTATAAAGGATCATGCCCGACAGTTCGGAGAGGATCATTTTCTCAGCGTGATGAGCGGTCATATCAGAAAATTGCTTGATCGCAGTGGCGTAGCCCAGACTGACCGGTTGAAATAAAGAGTGCTTACCTTTTGCGGTCATTTCTGGCTCGACTGTTTAAAGGCGACCTAAAAAACTGAAAAAAACATGCTGAAAAAGCAAGCACAGATTATTATCACCATTCTTTTTCTGCTCGATCTGATCATCGTCGGAACCTGCTGGAATCTCGCTTATTTTGTGAGATTTTACTGGTTCAACCAATCTTTTTCGCTGTTTGGGGTTCTGTTCCCTTTTGCCAAAGTGGTTCCGGATTTTTCAGAGTATTTCAAAGCAACCTTTGTCATTGTTATTTTTGCGGCTTTTTGTTTTGTCTACTCAAAAATGTACAATCCCAAAAGGATATCTCGTTATAAAGCCGAGTTCCGGTCGATCCTTAAAGCCAATATTTTTCTGTTTGTGATTTTGACGGGCATCACCTTCTACTATCGTGATTTTTCATATTCACGGCTGCAATCCATTTATTTTTTACTGCTCAGCGTTCTCTCCCTGACCGTTTTTCGCTCAATAGTCCGCAGAATATTATCTTATCTGAGGCGCAAGGGGAAAAATTTGAGAAGAATTCTCATCATCGGTAATCGCTTAACGGCCCTGAAATTTATAGAAAAAGTACGCCAAAACAGGGAAATCGGTTTTTCTGTGGTGGGTTATGTGGGAGAAGAGAAAAATAGTCAGTTAAAAGAAGCCTATCTGGGGACTTATGAGGATATTCCCCGGTTAATCGAAAAACAGGTCATTGATCAAGTTTACGTTGCGTTGGATTCCAATCAACAGTCAGATTTACAGCGGATCAATTACCTGTTGGCGGAACAGCTGGTGGATCTGAATATTGTGCCGGACATTTACCATACCCTGAATATCAATCCAGAAATTCTGGATCTGGACGGTATGCCCATCATCGCTCTGCGTCAGAGTTCAGTGGAAGGCTGGAACCGGGTCCTGAAGCGGACCTTTGATCTGGTGGGTGCGACAATCGCCGTTATTTTATTAATCCCCTTCTGGATTCTCATCCCTGCCCTGATCAAGCTTTTCTCACCGGGACCGATTTTCTATATCCAAGAGAGGATGGGGCTGGACGGTAGATCTTTTAATATGCTCAAATTCAGATCCATGCATGTCGATGCAGAGGAAGAGACGGGTGCGGTCTGGGCGAAAAAGGATGATGACCGGCGGACGCCACTGGGTGCTTTCATGAGGGAAACGAGCCTGGACGAAATTCCACAGCTCTTCAACGTTCTGGCAGGGTCTATGAGCCTGGTGGGCCCCCGGCCGGAAAGACCTGTCTTCATCAAGGAATTCAAAAACGACATCCCCAATTACATGATACGCCATAAAATGAAAGCAGGCATCACTGGCTGGGCGCAAGTCAACGGCTGGAGAGGAAATACATCTCTGGGAAAGCGGATCGAATGCGACATTTATTATCTGACCCACTGGTCTATCTGGTTTGATCTCAAGATTATTGTGATGACATTTTTTACCGGTTTAAAAAATCCAAACGCCTATTAGGAAACTGTGCAGTTCAACTTGTTGATTTTAATCTCTCAACTTCAACTCCTCGGAACACCATGAAGCAGACTGTAAAACCGAAAAAAAAGATGACAAGACCCAAAAAATCGAATCAGTTCGCTATTGAAATGGATGTCAAAGGCATCAGCTTTTTTCTGTTCCTGGGGCTGGCTGCTGCACTGTTAGTGTTTTACCTGGGATATGTGTTTGGTAAGGCCACTCGGGACCCCAACACACTCACCGCGCAAACACCGTCTCAAATCCAGGCAGGGTCCGACCTCCAGGAATCCAAGGTTCAAAAAAACCTGAAAATATTCGATCTCAAGGAAGATGCGGGGACAAGAATCAAAAAACTGAAGAAAAGCTCGTCTGAAACGCTGAACAGTGCCAATAAAATCATTGCTGCATCAAAAGAGCAGACCCGACCCGTTGTTGCTCCCAAGCAAAAGAAAAGACAGCCCACAACAACGAAGAACGATTCCGATTTTACACCGAAATGGCCGGATAGCAGCCAGAATCGGAAAGGCGGAGAAGACCTGTATACGTTCCAGATTATCACCACCAAGAATTTTGAAAAAGCATCATCATTTGTAAAACAGCTCAAACGAAAGGGATTTGATGCTTACAAGGATGATGTGACGATTGAAAATAAAAAGCTTTATCGCGTCAGGGTCGGTCGCAAATCCCGCAGCCAGATGCTGGCAATTGAAGAAAAGTTGAAAAAGGTGGTCTCAGGAATGGGAAAACCGCGCCTGACAAAGATTGTCGACTGATCCGACAGGCGACCTAAATCTTCTCCACATACTGCCGCCAGTTGATCATTCCGGACAGCTGCTGCTGGACATAGGCGGCCTCTATCTTCCAATCCCCTGTCTTGACAAGACTGTTGAGGCGGTCGATCTTGTTCTTGATCAAATAGCGGTTAAAAACCGTGGGCGCGATGCCCAGTTTATCGTTCTGCAGTATATAAATAAGGGTTTTGAGGAGGGATGCGTCTTTGACCTTCTTTTGAATGCGGGAGAGAAACACGATTTTTTCGACTTCCGGGTTGGTGGTAATCCAGCGTACGATAATCTTAAAATTCTGGTACTCAAAATAGTGTCGGCTGATGCCGCGAAACAGGGCATCAATGCGGGGTTTGTGCTTTGCGTAGACCGCTTCGATGGAGGTGATCCGTTTGGCGATCATATAAACGATTTCAGGTCTTTTCTTGACTTTTTCTCGAAAAACGGCAAAAAACTTATCACTGAGAATATTCATCAGCACCATACTCAGCTGCTTCTCCAGTTCTTTATCGCTGATATCGCTTGCATCGCAGATCATGGTGATCAGGTATTGCAGGAACCGTCCCTGTATCATGTTGGCCAGAAACTGACTGTTGGTTTCGTCCAACTCAGGAACGACGTTTGATTCCTGCAGCTGCATCAGGCAGTTTTTCATGGCCTGGGTATACGGATTCAGTTTCTGCGGCTCCATGACTATCATCCTAGTCGATGAGGTGATACTGTCTGGCCAGATCCGTAAACACAGGCAGAGATCGCTCGATAAATTCAGTTTCAAAACAAAAACTGATCCTGAAGTAACCTGGCATTCCAAATCCGGATCCGGGCACCATCAGCAGGTTAAGCTGCTGGGCCGCTTCAATAAAAGCCAGATCGTCTTCGATCGGGCTTTTGGGGAAGAGGTAGAAGGCTCCGGCGGGCTTGATACAGGAGAAACCGATTTTGATCAGATGGTTGTACAACAGGTCCCGGTTGCTGCGGTAGGGTGCCAGATCCACGCAGGCGTTTCCCACCAGGGGAAGTAACCGTTGCATCAGCGCGGGCGCATTGACAAATCCCAGAATACGCAGGGATAGTACGGCACCGACAGAAAGTAGATCATGGTCCTGGTGCTTGGGAGAAATCGCAATATAACCGATTCGTTCACCGGGCATTGCCAGGTCCTTGCTGTAGGAAGTGGCTACAATGGCATTTTCATAATGGGGAAAGATCGACGGAGCTGTTGTTTCGTATACAATTCTTCGGTATGGTTCGTCGGAAATCAATGAGATAGCCTGGCCAAATTCTGCGGATTTATGTTTTAGCAGTTGGCCGAGCTGGGCCAGCTCTTCTTCAGAATAGATCACACCCGTGGGATTGTTGGGAGAGTTGATCAAAACGGCTTTGGTTTTGACCGAAAGTTTCTCTTCCAGGGCTGCAAAATCCAGCTGAAAGTCCTCTCTGGTCTTCACGGCACAGATCTCACCACCGTAGTTATTCACATAGGCGTTGTATTCGAGGAAATAGGGCTTGAAAACGATCACCTCATCACCCGGATTGAGCAATGCTTTGAAAATGACGTTCAGCGCGCCGCCGGCACCGGCAGTCATAATGATGTCGTTTTCCCCGAAGGAGAGACCGGTTTCATCATTCAGCATGCCGGCAATATATTGGCGGGTCTTTGGGAACCCCGAATTGGGCATGTACCGATGGGTGCCTCTTTCATCACTTTGGATCAACTTCAGCAGGTTGCTCTGAACTTCAGCAGGGGGTTCAAAAATCGGATTGCCGATGCTGAGATCAAATACCTTATCTTCTCCGTACAACTGACGTCTGCGATCGCCTTCTTCAAACATCTTCCGGATCATGGAAGAGTTCGCAATGGACGATTCAATTTGTGTAGATATTCCCATTTTAATTTTCGGTTGACTGCGGTTTATATTGTCGGTTTATTTACTATGGTTACAACAGTTAGGCCGGCTCAGGCAACAATTATAGCATCCCGGGAATTTTTTCCCCAATCAGGACCCCTTTTGAGAGCTATCGGGGCATTTCCCTCCTTGACTGGCGGATATCCCTGGATTAAGAATGATGCTTCTACAGATATGCATCGGTTAGAACCCCTTTCATGTAATCAAAGGCTTCATCAACATCATCGCAAATCCGAAAGAGATCCAGGTCTTTTTTGCCGATCACACCCCATTCAACCAGAAAATCAAAATTGAGAAACCCTTCCCAGAATTCTTTGCCAAACAAAACAATGGGGATTGTTTTTTTAATTTTGTCTGTTTGAATCAGTGTTAAGACCTCAAACAACTCATCCATGGTTCCAAACCCGCCTGGAAAGGCTACCAATCCTTTCGCCAGATAGGCGAACCAGAATTTGCGAATGAAAAAATAGTGGAACTCAAAAGAAAGCTGTGGTGACTGATATGGATTGGGAGCCTGTTCAAAAGGAAGGCTGATATTCAGGCCAATGGAATCTCCTTTTGATTGAAAAGCGCCCAGATTAGCGGCTTCCATCATACCTGGTCCGCCACCAGAACAGATATAAAAGCGTTTGGCAGCTTCAGGGATTGTCAAGGACCACTCGGTCATCTTCTTTGCCAGTTGTGCTGAGCGATCATAATATTCAGACAATTTCAGCGCAGCTCTGGCCTTTATCAAGCGCTCTTCAATATCTGGTGCGGCCGTGCCAGGGTCACTGTTTTCCTGCTCAATCGCAGCCAGGTTTTTTGTTGCCTCCTCAAATGAGATTGAACGAGCTGACCCAAAGAAGACAATCGTGTTTTCAATCTCTTTCTTTTCAAATTGCGCTTTGGGGGCTGTCAGCTCGCAAAGTATACGTATATTCCTTGCTTCCGGGCTGTTGAGGAAGACAGGGTTTTTATAGGTCTTCTGACGCCAGAATTCGGTATCATTCATTTAGGATTGCCGGATGTTCAGGTTAGTGTTGTCAATGTTTGTCGTTTTCTGCAAACATGGTATAGATATTCAGAAAAGAGTGTTCTGTGTCTTCTCCCTTTTAAAGAGGGACGAAGGGAAAGCTTGAACTAAAAAGCCTTGTCCGGTCAACTATAAAACCGGGTGAAAACAGCGGTTTAATCTCTCTAGTATAGATTGAATCGTGATTCATGGGTAGCTTTATTGGGCTTGATCTTGATGCTGCTGAATAAACAACCATATTTTTAAAGCATTCATCATACAGTTATCGTTTCTGAAAAAGGTTTTTCAGCAATGCCAAGACTTTTTGCTGCTATCGACCTTCCAGACTCTTTGAGAAGGGAGATCAGTGAGTTAACTGCATACGGATTACCCGGAGTTGCGTGGGTCGATTCCAGGCAGCTTCATCTTTCTCTGCGGTTCATCGGAGAAGTGGATGAACAGATGTTTGAAAAACTTAGAACCTGTCTCTTAAGGATTCAGCAACAGTCCTTTCTCCTGAAATTAAGAGGTGTTGGTACCTTTCCCAACGGGAAAAGCCCCAGGATCATCTGGGTGGGGGTGGAAAACAGCGAACCGTTGGTGCAGCTGAGAAACAAGATAGAACATCAGATAAATAGTCTGGGTATCAAAGGTGAGAGCCGCAAGTTTCGTCCCCACATAACTCTGGGTCGTGTGAAATCAAAAAAAATAAATCGCATTGCTGATTATCTGGTTCATTATAACCTTTTTCGATCAGAACCGTTTTCTGTAGAATATTTTTCGTTGTTTTCAAGTCTTTTGACTCCAAGTGGCGCAAAATACACAAAAGAAGCGGAATATGCCTTTCTCTTACCAACAGTTTGACGATCATCTTTTTCAGTCGAAAAGATTGGACAGAGGAGATTGATGATCATATTTTTAAGAAGCAGACAAAAAAAAATGAAGAGAGATGGCAAATAAATTCATTGTTAGAAATCGAAAAGCCTGGCACGAGTACGAAATAATCGAGCGGTTTGAGGCTGGTATTGCCTTGGTGGGAACCGAAGTGAAAAGTGTACGGGCAGGGCAGGTGAAGCTTGTAGATGCATTTTGTCAAATCGATAACTATCAGTTGACTCTGCATCAGATGGAGATCAGCCCCTATAAATTCGGCAATATTCACAATCACGATGCGAACCGTATCCGGCCTCTGTTGATGCATAAAAGAGAGATCATCAAACTCTTTTCGAAAGTAAAAGAAAAAGGGTTGACGCTTATTCCGTTGAGCTTGTACTATAAAGCTGGACGGGTAAAAGTTGAGATCGCTCTTTGCCGTGGAAAGAAACTCCATGACAAACGAATGTCCATGAAAGAGAAAGATGACAAGCGGGACATGAAACGCGCGCTTAAAAACCTGAACCAGTAAGACTTCAGTACAAACCAACCTCAAGGGGGTGCACAGGATTTCGACCTGGATGAGATATTAATAGTGTCAGCAAGTAGTGGTTAGACGAAGGGCCACTATAAAAATCGTCTGAAATTTTTACTTGCTAAAAATAGCGATTATACTCTTAACAGCGCTGCTATAGCAGCCTAGTTCGAGAGCGTGAAGCCTGTGATGTCTGATAAGCAGGATTTCATGTAACTTTATCAGGCTTATCTTTGTTGTTTCCCACTAACAGCGAGGTGATCTTTCAAATGGGAGGCCGTACCTGAGGATGTCAGTGAACAAAATGGTATTGGCGAGATATAAAAATCTGACTAAACTTGTAGAAAGCTATTAGTTCTGTCTTTGGGACGCGGGTTCGATTCCCGCCACCTCCACCA
>JABGPJ010000042.1 GCA_018645005.1 Deltaproteobacteria bacterium
TGAATTTAAGCTTTTTTTCCGTTATCTCGACCGGGAAGCATTGGAACCAGTATGTCAATTCTTAGGGAGTACGTATGCCAATTGAGGGGGTTAAAAAGGTCTGTTTTGTAGGAGCCGGAACCATGGGCTGTTTCAACTCCATTGTGTCTGCCATTGCAGGCTATGAAGTCTGGTTGTATGACGTTTCGGAAGAGGCCCTGCAGAATTCGGAGGAAAGGCAGAGAACATGGGGCGAAGCCTTGGTCGAGATGGGATTTACCACTTCTGCGGCAATCGAGGAAGGACTCAGCCGCATTACCCGAACCACTGACGCGACTGCGGCGGCCGCAAATGCGGACCTTTTAAGCGAGTCAGTTTTCGAGCAGGTGGATCTGAAAAGGGAAACCCACAAAAAATTTGAGAAACTGCTGCCAGCCCATGCCATCATGACGACCAACTCTTCCACTATCTTGCTTTCTGATATCGAAAACGCAGTAGAAGATGGGGCACGTTTTGCGGCCATGCATTTTCATCAACCCACTAAACTGGTGGACCTGGTCGCCAGTCCTCGGACGTCTTCGGCAACAATTGAAGCGTTAAAACGGTTTGTTCGCAGTCAAAATCAAGTTGAAATTGTCCTTAAAAAAGAAAACGCCGGTTACATTCACAATACCCTGTTTGGTTCTCTGTTGAGCACAGCCATGGTATTAAAGTATACTGGCGCGGGAACATATCAGGAGATTGATCAGGCCTGGATCCTGAACCAGAGATATTACAATGATAGTGCGGAATTTGAAAGAAAGGCCGGAGGTCCTTTTGCCATGCTTGATCATGTAGGACTGAATGTGGTCTATGATATAATAGTTGGGAGCTTAAAGAAGTCCGCTGAGGAAGGCCCGGCACTGCATGACCAGAAAAGGGAAATTATGGAAGGGATCAGGGACAGCATTAAAGAATATATGGATCGCGGAGACATAGGAATGAAAGCCGGTAAAGGGTTTTATACCTTCCCGGACCCTGAGTTTCTGAACTCAGATTTTTTAGAAGGGGTGACAGAAAACAAGGAGCTGATCGACCCTGTCATCAACGCCATATTGAAACAAGCCATTCTTTTAGTGGTAGATGGGGTCTGTGACACCGAAGACGTCGATCTCTCCTGGATGTTGACCCACAGTCCCAACATCGGCCCCTTTGGAATTATGGATGATCGGGGGATCGATGTGGTGGCAAAACAGCTGAAAGAACAGGCCACATTTCTGAAAGCCATGTTTGGCGATGATGACCCCGAGCTGGACGAGCTGAAAAGAGCTACAGACTATCTGGACGCTATGATCCAGAATGGGAAATTGGGAAAAGAGACCGGCAGGGGATTTTACCAGTATCCTAATCCCGCCTACAAAAAAGAGGACTTTCACTCTTAAACGAGGGGATTCCACAGGAAGCAGCCAAGACAGTGAATATGCAGTGCGATACCCCCTGCATGATGGTCAGAGGCAAGCTAAAAAAAAGGCGCAACATCTTCACATCATAACGTATTTCTTACTTGACTGAATAATTCCCAGAAGATACGTTTATCCCGACAGTCCATCTTGATCCCATTATTCAAGTACAAAACCGCCCGCCCTTGACTGAAATTCCGGTTGGGGTGCTGCGAAGGGCAAACCCACAAAAAAGGAATGAATAGAAACCTCCTACTTCTACTTATCTCATTCTTAGTTGTTTCCGGTTGTCATAAAAACAGGAAAAAAGAATATCCTCGATACACAGCCAATAACTCTGGTATTGCAATTAAAAACATCAATCTTGTGCCCATGACATCTGAAAAGATTGTCAAAGCACAAACCGTGCTGGTCAAGGATTCAAGAATTGTTGCCATCGGTTCGGTCAATGATGTGGAGATACCTGTGAATACCACGATCATAGACGGTTCGGGAAAATATTTAATGCCCGGCCTGGCCGACATGCACATGCATACCCGGCACGACTGGCAGAGTGGGAACTGGCCTGTTTCTCCCTTGAGTCTGTATCTGGCTAACGGCGTTACCACCATCAGGGATTTCGGCCCGATTGGAAGACCCGCAGATCATGGTCTTCATTGGCGCCGTGCCATCGCAAAAGGATACCTTGCGGGGCCAACTATTTATACCTGCGGCAAAATATTGTTTGGTCCAATTAACAATCCGGCAGGAGAGGTAGAAATCCAGAAAGAGAAAGGATTCGATTTCATCAAGTTTTATTCATTTCTGACCAGAAAGGAGTTCGCCGAAGGCATGGCCGCGGTGAAGCGACTTCAGTTGTATTCCGCCGGACATATTCCATTTCAAGTTGGTCTGGATGGTACCCTGTCGGCCGGCATGAACGAAATTGCTCATATCGAGGAATTGGTCTGGGAATGGGTTGACTTTGATCGGAATAAAAAGCTGCGAGGGAATCGTTGGCTTCCCTATGTTATTGGTCAAACATTTCAACAATACGAGAAATTTTTAGAGCATGATAAAGAAGAACTCAGGACGGTTTTCAAAAAGCCTGTTTCTGAAGTCGTCGAAAAAATGCGTGTTTCCAAAACACCTGTTTGCACGACGTTGGCAGTGGACGATGTCATTATTCAAAAATTGCATCATGCCAAGACGTTTGCTCAGCGGGAGGAAAATAGATACCTGATGAATGGCTATCTGGGACTCTTCCGTCAGGGCAGGGAAAAACATCAAATGCAGTTTAAAGGCGGGGAGGCTTTTGCTCATTTTAAGTTCCGTTTGGACACGCTTTTATTGGTGGAATTAAAAAAAGCAGGGGTTCCATTGCTCCTGGCCACCGATGCGGGAACCGGTGGTATGGGCCTCGTCCCCGGTTTTTCCATTCACAATGAACTGCGGATCTTAATAGAAAATGGATTCACACCATACGAAGCTATTGCCACCGGTACGATAAATGCCACAAAAACGGTCGCAGAAATGACTGGCAAAGACGACTTCGGCACCATCGAGATCGGTAAACGGGCCGATCTGATTCTATTACTAAAGAATCCGCTGGAAAACGTTAAGCATATTAAAAACCCCCTGGGAGTGATGGCGTCCGGCAGGTGGTATGATCAAAAGGCACTGCGTGATTTAATTTCTGCAGGTATTCCTGTGATTGGGGAGATAAGACATGTCAAAAAAACCCGGGCCGGCAGTGTGACACAAATTGAGATCCTGGTAGGAAAGAATTTTCGCGGCAGGCTGCCAAACGATATCATCGAGATTGTGGTTACAGGTCCCCATGGAAAACTGCCAATCAACAAAACGGATTTTACATTCTATCCTCAGCTAAGAGATTTTTATATTGAAATACCAGGACTTCCCGATATTGGCTCTTACACCTTTACCGTTATCAGCCAGGACAGCATCGGAATAGCAACCGATACCCAGTCTGCCAGCATCACGATTCCCGTTCCGGCAGCTAAATCTATGACCGCAAGTAAGGGAGACAGGCCACAAACCACAACGCCTAACCTATCCTGGAAAGCCGTCAAGACAGATGTGCCTGTCTATTATCGAATAAACATCTTTAATCAAAACAAAACCCGAATTCATCGCACAAAATCTGTGAAAGATATGGTGTCCTATTCTGTGCCTGAAGGTGTTTTAAAGCCTGATCAGACCTATTTCTGGAACATTCGTGTTTCGGATAGTGATCAGTGGGCCCAGGAACAAAACCGATCTTCAAGCAGACTATCCCAATTTCGCACAAGCTCCGATTAATACCTTAAATACCCTTGCCCAACCGTATCTATTCAGCACCCCTCCATCGAGGGGATGATAATTCAAAACACGCATGAATCCATCCATGGAGCTGTTGGAAAACGTCCTGTTTTCCATCGTTTTGAATCATAATCCCCCCGACTCCGTCAATGTGGTGAATAGTTACGCCCAATCTTCATTTGAACATTGCCAGAATTTCCTGCCGGCTGGCAGGTTACTCTCGACAAAGCCCCTCCCATCTGGTAGTCAGAGCGTTACATTACAAGTTATTTTAAGCTCAACCCGCAACCGGCGACCGAATTCTGGTAGTCGGCTGCACGGTTTAATCAGAATATAGAAGGAAGGTTATGGACATGCAGGAACTGGAAGGCCAACTCAAGCCGTTTGGCAACACATTTATCGAAAAATTTGAAGAATTAGCTGAGACCCGGAAGGATAAGGTTTTCTTTTATTATGGTGAGGAAGACAGGGGGTATACTTTTGGTGAATTTAATCAACTGGCCAACAGCGTTGCTCACAACCTGCGGTCTCTCGGGCTGGAGAAGGGAAACCGCGTTTCTTTAATGCTTTTTAATCCGGTGGTCACCACCATATCCATGTTTGCCATCTGGAAACTGGGTGCCGTCTACTGCCCGATAAACTACAATTTCAAAGGCAAGTTGCTTTCATATCAGATTAACGACACAAATCCATCTCTGCTGATTACAGAGCAGAATTTTGTAAGCGAGATCAATCACGTCAAATCCGAGATTCCAGCTCTTTTGACTATTCTACACCAGCCCCGCAAAAGCGATCACGATTTCGATGCAGCAGCTGCAACCGTGAAATTAGATGGTGGTTTGCGGCAGGCTATTTTCGGAGAGCTCCTTGAAGGGACTACCTCAAATCCAGGTGTACCGTTACAAGACAGTGACATCGCCAATATCATCTATACCTCCGGCACAACTGGGAATCCGAAAGGCGTGTTGCAACCCCACCGTTATCTTCACAACTATCTATTTCCCGGGCTCAATCTGGCTCACCCCGATGACGTCATTTATAACGATTTACCTTTATATCATGTCGCGGGGGCATTTTATAATGTGGTGCGAGCAGCCTGGTCTGGCTGCCAGGTAGCCGTCTGGGATAGATTCAGTCCCACCGACTTTTGGAACCGGATCAAAAAATGTAAAGGCACATTCGCCATTCTGCTGGATGTGATGGTGCCCTGGCTGATGATGCAGGAAGCCACGCCTGAAGACAGAAACAATACGTTGAAAATGGTCCATATGCAACCGCTGGCTGAAAATCACCATGAAATGGCTGAACGGTTTGGTATCGACTTTATTACGATCGGTTACGGATCTACTGAAGCTGGGGGCGTTTTCGGTGGCTGCATCGATGAAATGGGGGATGAAGAAGGTACTCCTCCGGAACTGCGCAGCGGGCATACCAAAGATGAGATGCGGGCCTTGATTAAAAAGATCAATATGCCATTGGTGCCGGGACAGGAAGATGTGATGAAGGGATTTATGGGGAAACCGGCTCTCCTGCAAGAAATAGCCATTCTGGGTGACAATGGCCAGCCGGTCTCTTCTGGCTCGCCGGGGCAACTGGTCATCAGGCCTAAGCTGCCTTCACTGATCCTCAAGGAGTACTTCAATAAACCAGACGCCACGTCTGAGGCCCTTAAGGATGAATGGTATTACAGCGGTGACATTATCGTTCAGGAAGGAGATATCTTCTGTTTTGTGGACCGCATCGGCGGTTTCATAAGAGCCCGGGGCGAGAATATGTCATCCCATCAGGTGGAAGGACTGATCAACGGACATCCTGCCATCAATAACAGTGCGGCTTTTCCTGTTGATGCCATTGAAGGCAGTGAAGAGGATATCGCGGCTTTTATAGTCCTGAACCAGGATGCAGAACTGTCAGAGACAGAATTGAGAACCTGGATGGCTTCCGAAATGCCCAGATACATGATCCCCAAACATGTACGTTTTGTGAATGAACTGCCCGTCACCCCCACCTTCAAAGTGGAAAAATACAAACTCAAAGCCAGAATCATGACAGAGTTGGGGCTGAATATTTTGTCCTGACAATTCGGGTTTGAAGTTCAAAGACGGTTCCCTGCTCAGTGATTCTGGACGGCAGCAAATTCCTGACCCGGATGGTCAGAAAAGGGAACAGTTTCCGGCGACACCGAAAAAGTAATTTCTTAACTTCTTCCAATTGGGGTCATTCTGGCCCTTTATTAAAAACCACAAAAAAAACAGGTCAAGCAGCCTCATTGTGTAACTTCCGACATACGGGCCCTGACCTCATTTCTTGATAGTTATATTTTCGTTGACAAAAGCATGGATATACTGTAACCTTGCGCGAAGTTTTTACCTGATTTTACCTGACCTGTTTTCATTCTGGTTTTATGCTCAAATTTAATGAATATGTCAGGAAGTGAAGGGGCGCCAGAAATCAGCATTCCAACTCTAATTCAAGAGGAGGTAGAGGCATGGGGAAACCGATAAAATTGAGAGATGGGACTTCAGTTGAAGTTCGCGCTTTAACAAGGGCAGATGCAGACGAGTCATTTGCATTTTTCCAAAAGCTTCAACCTGAAGACCAGGCTTATCTCAGGGTTAAAGTCATCGATCGGAAAATTGTTGAACAACGACTCCAAAAAAATGCAAATGTCAGGAGGATTGCGGCCGTGGTCGAGGGAAAAATTATTGCTGATGCGGCTCTTGAACTGAATCCCTACGGGTGGAAAAGACACCTGGCTGAATACCGCATTATCGTTGCCAGTGATTATAAACGTCTCGGACTGGGCATGGTCATGGCGGGAGAATTGTACGAACTGGCGATCAAGGAAAAGGTTGAAGAGATGGTTGTGGAGTTGATGTCTCCTCAGGTGGAAGCAAAAAAAATCTTTGAACGGTTGGGATTCAAGCAGGAAGCCGTCATGAAAAACATGGTCATGGATGTAAATGGCCGGAAGCAGGATCTTATCTTGATGCGCTGCAACCTGGATGAGATATGGAACAAAATTGAAACATATTATGAAGAGTTTGAAAGTTTAGGCTCGCTGGAAACAGTGTAATTCACTGAACACTTTTTCATCAATCCTGTTTTCAATTTCAGTCATGAAACACTGGCGTACGCCGTTAGACTTGGAAACAGTTCAGATTCCCCGGGGTGAGATACGCATTCTGACGGAAAGATGTAAGGGATGTGGATTTTGTGTTGAGTACTGCCCCAGAAATATTCTCAAGCTGTCTTCCGAGTTTAATCGAAAAGGGTATCATCCACCCTACCTTGTCAAAAAGGATGCCTGTATCAACTGCCACCTTTGTGAAATAATCTGTCCCGAATTCGCTATTTTTTCTTTGGAATCAGGCACTGCTTCGCAAAAAATCAGTGAAGTCATTGATCAAAAAGAGGTCTTATGAAAGCTGATCCACTAGGTGTAGCCACAGGAGCGCACTATATTGATGGTGACATTGCCTGCGCGGAAGGTGCGATTGCCGCCGGTTGCCGTTTCCTGGCCGGGTATCCGATCACGCCCTCAACCGAAGTGGCAGAGCACATGGCGGGTCGTTTTCCGTTGGTTGGTGGGATGTTCATTCAGATGGAAGATGAATTGGCATCCATGGCTGCGGTTGTCGGGGCTGCCTGGACAGGTTCCAAATCCATGACCGTCACGTCAGGACCCGGTTTTTCCTTAATGATGGAAAACCTGGGATTGGCAGTCATGATGGAAACTCCCTGCGTCTTAATCAACGTACAGAGGGGAGGACCATCCACCGGACTCCCAACCCTTCCCGGACAAGCAGATATCATGCAGGCTCGTTGGGGTTCCCATGGGGATTACGAAATAATTGCCCTCGCTCCAAACTCGCCCCAGGAATGCTTTGACCTGACGATTACCGCTTTCAATCTGGCAGAAAAATGGCGGGTTCCTGTTCTGTTTATGATGGATGAGTGTGTGGGGCATATGTCTGAGCGGGTCGTTATTCCGGAGGCTGAAGAGATCGAGATCACGCCCAGGAATTTTTATAAAGGGGACAAGGCTGCCTATCGACCATACAATTTTGATGACCCGGGTGTGATTTGCCCGCTGATCAAGGCCGGGGATGGTTATTTTATCCACACCACCGGGTTAACCCATGATGAACGTGGATATCCCATCATTACGGCTGAAGCTCAGGAAAAAAATGTATCCCACTTGGTTAATAAAATAAATAAAAACAGAGAACAGATTCAAATTATTGAGGAAGACCAGGTCGCAGAGGCCGACGTTATTATTATAACCTACGGTATTACTTCCAGAGTCGCTTTGGCAGCGTTGGACAAAGCCCGGGAAAAAGGAATCAAAACCGGACTGCTGAGACTGATTACGATTTGGCCCTTTCCGGAGAAGAAAATCAGGGAGTTTGCAAAAAAGGTTAAAGCCTTCGTGGTTCCGGAACTCAATCTGGGACAAATATCTCTGGAGGTTGAGCGCTGTGCTGCCGGACAAGCTAAAACAATTTGCGTACCTCATGCAGGAGGAACTGTCCATAATCCTGAAATGATTTTCAATGCAGTCATGGAGGGGGCAAAATGAATGAGGTTGAGACAACAGATCGCCTGAATATTCCTGAACCGGAGGATGATTTTCGTCCCCTGAGGGGAACTTTTTTACGAGAGGAAAGGCTGCCTCATATCTGGTGCTCCACCTGCGGGATCGGTGTCGTTATCACGGCCTTTATTTCCGGACTTCAAAAATCGGGACTCGAGAGTGAAAAAGTCTGCGTGGTCTCAGGGATCGGATGCTCAGGCAGGGCCGCCGGCTACTTGCGGCTGGATTCATTTCACACGACTCATGGTCGCGCAATCCCCTTTGCTACCGGTCTTGCTCTGGGAAATCCGAAGTTGAAGGTTGTTGTCATCAGCGGTGATGGCGATATTGCGGCCATTGGCGGAAATCATCTCATTCATGCTGCCAGAAGAAACATGGATCTGACCGTGATCTGCATCAACAATTTCATTTACGCCATGACAGGGGGACAGGCTGGACCGACCACCCCGATCGAAGCCAACGCTTCAACGACACCATTTGGATGTTATGAGCACCCCTTTAATCTCCCCTTTCTGGCAGAATCCAGTGGGGCTGTCTATGTAGCCAGATGGACAGCATTGCATGTGAGAAGATTGTCCGATTCAATCTCCGAAGCCCTTTGTAAACCCGGCTTTTCATTTGTTGAGGTGATCTCTCCCTGTCCAACTGCCTACGCCAGACGCAACAAACTGGGAACGGGTCTGGATTTGATGAAGTTTTATCAGGAAAGCGCCATTATTGATAATGGAGCCGATACCAGTGGTATCGACATTGATTTTGGTACACCAATTACGGTTGGTAAATTTGTCGATAAAGATAAACCATCATTTATCGCATACAGAAACCAAATACTTAAAAAGAAACTGGGGGACCGGTTCTTACCATACAGGGGGCCTGATAATGGACATTAGATTATCCGGTTTTGGCGGGCAGGGGATCATTAAGTCCGGACTGTTGATCGGAAAGGCTGCCTCCATTTTTGATAGCAAATATGCCACCACCACCCAGAGTTTCGGGCCGGAAGCAAGAGGAGGTGCCTGCTCCGTCCAACTGGTGATTTTAGACACGCCGGTTCAATACCCCTATATTCATCAGACAGATATTCTGGTTTCCATGTCTCAGGAGGCCTATTACAAATACGCCATCGACTTGAAGAAAGGCGGCCTTTTGCTGACTGACAGCGACCTGGTCAAACTCGGATCTATCGAGAATGATGTTAAAGCCTATTCTATTCCTTCAACTCGTTTTGCCGAAGAACTGGGAAACAGAATTTTCGCCAATATTATTATGGTTGGATTTTTCACTGCCATTACAAAAGTCTTGAACCGGGAATCCGTCCTGAATGCATTGCCAGGTTCTGTGCCGGCCCGTTTTATCGTAAAAAACCAGGAAGCACTACAGAAAGGGTACGAATTTGGGGTCGATTTGCTGGCGGGATGAAAGGAGCTGCCGAAAACCATCGTTTTCAAAGTGAGCTCATTATGCCTAAAACAGTAAGCTTAACCATTAACGGACAGGAACTGGAAGCTCCGGTGGGGTCCACCATCCTCAACACCGCCCGGGAGAATAATGTTCACATACCGCATTTGTGCGATAACGACGAGATAAAACCTTACGGTTCCTGCCGCATGTGCGTGGTTGAAATCACCCATAAAAACAGAACCCGTCTGGTCACAGCCTGTATCTACGAAGTAGCGGATGGGTTGAAGGTGGAGACCGAAACCGACAAAGTCCACAATGTCCGACAACTGGTTGTTGAACTCCTGCTGGCCTGTATCCCCACTGATCCAACTTTGCAGAAAATTGCCAAAGATATCGGCATCGTATCCTCCCGCTTCGAACCCAATATCAAGGGATGCATTCTTTGCGGACTATGTGTGAGAGTTTGCCGTGAAGTGGTGGGAGTTGCTGCGATCGGCTACAAGGGCCGCGGGTTTTCCCGCACAATAGCCACCCCATTCGATCAGACCCCACCTGACTGCATTGCCTGCGGTACCTGTGCCTGGGTTTGCCCGACAGATTATATCAAAGTAGATTCTGAAAAGTTGGATACGTTCCGTTCCTTAACAGGCAGAGATCGATTCTGCAGATATTCGCTGATGGGTATCACGGAAGGAGCGATATGCGCAAATTCGTTCAGATGCTGGAAATGCGAAGTGGAACAAAAATTCTTAGACCAGTTAGAAACGCATCCTATTTTTTTAGGAAGAGATAGTAGAAAAGAAGAAATAGAAGATTTTATTGGTACACTGAATAGAATAAGGGAATAGCAAATGTCTGAAAAAATACATTCTATATTGGAAAGCGAAAATGTTATTCTTCAGCTTCCTGATAGTGTCCCCGGGCAGTTTAATTTAAGAAGAATAGAAAAATCGCCCTGCCAGATGGCATGTCCAATCGATACACCGGTCAAAGCATATCTTGGTCTAATCGCCGCAGGAGAGTTTGAAAAAGCAGTTGAAGTGGTTAAACGCGATAATCCTTTTCCGGGCATCTGTGGAAGGGTGTGTATTCACCCTTGTGAAAATGAGTGTGAACGAAACTATGTAGATCAGCCTGTAGCGATTTGTTACCTTAAGAGATTTCTTGCCGATTATGAATTTAAAAATGGTCGGGTAAAAGTTGGAAAAATCGACCGAAAAAAGAAAAAGCAAATCGCAATTGTCGGGTCGGGTCCCACGGGACTCACCGCAGCCAACGATTTGGCCAGATCAGGTTATGGCGTGACTGTTTTTGAAGCGTCAGCAGAGCCAGGAGGGATGTTAATGCACGGAATTTCTCCTTTCATCCTTCCAAAAAATATTGTCCGTTTTGAAATAGAAGGCATTAAAGAATGGGGAGTGGAAATCAGGACCAATGTAAAAATCGGCGTAGACATCTCTTTAGAAACTCTGCAGAAGAATCATCATGCCATCCTTTTTGCCATAGGCGCCCATAAAGCGTTAAAGCCCAATATTCCCGGTGCAAATAAATATAAGGGAATCATTGATTTTCTGGACTTTCTAAAAAAGGTAAATCGTGGAGAACAGGTCAAGATCAATGAGAGTATCGCTGTTATTGGTGGAGACAGGGCATCCGTTGATCTGGCCAGAAGTGCAAAAAGAATGGGCTTCCAGAATGTCACGATAATTTATGCACGGTCCAGAACTGAAATGCCTGTGCCTGAGCCCCATATTCAAGCAGCCGAAGAAGAAGGCGTAAAAATCTACTTTCAAACCTGCCCGGTCAAGATCGTTGGAGAAAATGGAACCGTTATCGGAATAGAGTGCCTTAAAACAGAATCTGTTCTGGGGCCATATAGAGGAAAAAGACCGCTTCCATTACAGAATTCAAATTTTATGATTAAGGCAGACAAGGTTACGTCTACGATAAATCGGGAACCGGATTTATCTTCTTTTCAAGAAAAAGATCATTTCAGATTTTCTGTTTTAAATTCATTTTCAGTAGATCCCTATTCTTTATCAACAAACATTAAGGGCATATTTGCAGCAGGCGATTGTGCCACTGGTCCAAAAACCACTATAGAAGCGATCGCTTCAGGCCGCAAAGCGGCTAAATCTATAGCTTCTTATTTAAAAAGGGCGTCATTAAAAAAACCTGATGGAGAACGCCAACCGCTTGAGTACGAGGTAGAGATCCAACAAACTGTGCATGAAGAACAAGTCAAAATGCCTAGACTATCTCGATATGAGAGAAACACACTCAAAGAGGTAGATTTGGGTTTTTCCGCGCAAGAAGCAATGGAGGAGGCCAAAAGATGCTTGAAGTGTGGCCCTTGCATGGAATGCGATATATGCAATCCTGACTGCAGTAAAAGATTGGTCATTCTGTACCCACAAGGAGAAACTACCGGTTCATTATTGAGAGTTCAATACGACTCTTTTCCAAGAAATGGTCAGCTTATGAATGGGCAGCTTATTTGGGAGAGGAAACAATCACATCCCATAGAAGTTAAGTCCTTGATGGCCACAATGAATAGTGAGATCTGTAGAGGATGTGGCGATTGCGTAGAGGTCTGTCTCTACTCTGCACCAAAACTGATAAACAGGGGTAGCGGCGTTTATATTTCTAAAATTGATGAAGATCTTTGTCGCGGCTGCGGTGTTTGTCCTTCTGTCTGTCCTTCAAGCGCAATAACGATCAATTATTTTAGTGACTCACAACTTGATTACCTTTCCCGGGAGTCATTGGTTGAGAAGAAAATCGTTGCCTTTATCTGTAACTGGTCATACGAGATGACCCGTGATATTGAACAGATTTCCAACCTGAATATGATCCGGGTTCTCTGCTCCGCTCGCATCAGTTCTGCTCAGATCCTCAAAACTTTTGAACAGGGAGCAAAAGGTGTCCTGGGAATCGGATGTTATGAAAAGGCCTGCCATTATTCAGCGATACAGGAAACAACGGAACATTATCACGTTGCCAAAAAAGTTATTCAAACAATCGGACTTGAACCTCAAAGAATCAGATTTGAACGTTTATCGCCGGATCAACCCCATAAGATAAACAAAATTGTTCGTTCATTCTGTAAAAAAATAGAGGATTTGAAATAGTGAAAACAGAAGAAGAAAGAAAAGAGGCCTTGCTGGGCGTTCTTAGAAAAAGGCAGATTTATAATTGTGTTGAGTGCGGCAAATGTAGTTCTGTCTGCCCCATTGGTCAGATTAATGAATCGTTCTATCCCAGAATTATCATGCGCAAAGCGCTCCATGAAAATCCGGATTTGATGGATGACGGTCTGCTGTGGTCGTGTCTAAACTGCGGACGCTGTGATGAAATATGTGATCTGGATGTACATTTTTATGAGTTGATACAGGATCTCCGGGCAGAGTGCCGAAACTGGGGAGGATATGCCATATATCCTCCTCATAACGGAGGGCCTCATGCCTGGATGAAGATGATGGCCTCCTCCGGAATAAATCAAAACAGGTTTGACTGGATTAACTCAGATTTAAAAATTCAAACAACGGGAGACGTGCTATATTTTGTTGGTTGTCTTCCCTATTATGATAATTTTTTTGAAAAACTGAAACCAGATACGCTGAGCATCGCCACAAGCACCATTAAAATACTGAATAAATTAGGCATTGAACCTGCCATCATGAAGAATGAAAGGTGTTGTGGGCATGACTTGCTGTGGGGAGGAGATGTAGAAGAGTACCAAAAACTGGCTCAAATAAATATGGAAGAAATCAAAAAAACCAAGGCGAAAAAAGTGATTACTTCCTGTGCTGAATGTTACCATACCTTAAAAACAGAATATCCAAAAATTGTGGGTAATTTGGAGGTAGAGGTTGTACATATTTCGGAGTTCCTGTCTGAAAATCTAGCGAATATAAAACTGAAAAAGTTGGATAAAAATGTTTCATTTCAAGATCCTTGCCGGTTAGGCAGGTTATCCGGAATTTATGATGAACCCAGGAATATCATCAAAGCGATTGATGGCGTTGAACTACATGAAATGCAAGGGAACAGAGCCAGTGGCGTTTGTTGCGGAACCAGCGGCTGGTTAAGCTGCGGGACATACTCAAAACAGATTCAGACCGCAAGATTAAAAGAGGCAAAAGCGACAGGCGCAGATCTGCTGATTACCTCCTGTCCAAAATGCCAAATTCATTTCAAGTGCGCTTTATCTGATCGGAAAATGGAGGAAGATTCCATTATCGAAATTCAGGATTTAACAACATTGGTCTCACGGTGTCTTACTTGAGGGTCGGCTAAAAAATTAATTCACATTCTGTTTGCAAAATGTCCAGTGCTTTTGGGACTTTTGCAAATAGATTATGTAAAGTTATTGTATCTATTCAGCTCCCCTCCGTCGAGGGGATTATAATTCAAAACACGCATGAATCCATCCATGGAGCTGTTGGAAAACGTCCTGTTTTCCATCGTTTTGAATCATAATCCCCCCGACTCCGGTGATGTGGTGAATAGTTGCAAGTTATTTTTTAAAGATCCCTAAGCGATATTTGGAAATTCTTTATAACCTGAATATGCGGATTCCCCCTTCGAAGGGGGCCAGGGGGATGTTGCCATATTCAGCCACTATTCAAACATCCCCCTGTCCCCCTTCAAAGGGGTATTTTTGGGTTAAAGAATTTTTTCAAGTCGAAATATTTCTTTTGCTATCGGCTTTGATAAATATACTCATTAACCCACAAGACCAATAGCAAGGAGGTAATTGACGTGTTGGATAAACCACGAATTGGGGTCTTCGTTTGCGAATGCGGAATTAATATTGCTGGTACAGTAGACTGCGACGAGCTGACTGAATGGGCAAGCACCATACCAGATGTGGCATTGGCAATCAAGAATCGGTATACTTGTGCGGAACCTGGCCAGGAAGAGATCAAGCACTATATTAGAGAAAAAAACCTGAACCGGGTTGTTGTTGCCAGTTGTACACCCAGGATGCATGAATCAACATTCAGAAATTGCTGTGCTGATACCGGATTGAATCCTTATCTTTTTGAAATGGCGAATATTCGGGAGCACTGCAGCTGGGTCCATTCTCATGATAGGGAAGGTGCAACTGAAAAGGCAAAAGACATTATTAAAATTGCCGTCGCACGAGCCAGGTTTCTGGAGGCTCAAGAAGAGCTCGAAGTACCGGTTACACGTGCAGCTTTAGTCGTTGGCGCAGGAATAGCCGGGATTCAAACATCCTTGGATCTGGCAGATGCGGGATATCAGGTCTATCTGGTGGAGAGGGAGCCATCCATTGGTGGATTGATGACCCACATAAATAAATCGTTCCCCACCATGGACTGAGCTATTTGAATCCTCGGTCCGAGGATGATGGATGTCGGGTTACATCCAAAAATAAAATTGTTTGCATATTCAGAAGTAGAAGAGGTCACTGGCTACATCGGTAACTTTCACGTCAAGATCCGTCGCAAAGCAAGGTACGTTGATGAAAAAGAGTGCACTGTCTGCGAAGAGTGTGCAAAAGTCTGTCCCGTCGTCGTACCGGATGAGCACCAGGTTGGATTGGCATCAAGAAAGGCAATTTATCTTCCTTTTGCTCAATCTGTACCCTCCTCTTTTCTCATCGATATGGACAGTTGTCTCGGCACCAATCCAATCGCCTGTGGAAAGTGCAAAGAGGTTTGTGACAAAAAATGTATAGATTTTGATCAAAAAGACGAGCTCATTAATCTCGATGTCGGTGTAACGATTGTTGCAACTGGAATGGATGTTTTTGATCCTACAGAATATGATGAGTACAAATATTCAAAATATGAAAATGTCTTAACCTCATGGGAATTCGAAATTCTGACAGGTCCGGGTTATGTCACCGGCGGAGAACTGATAAGGCCCACTGACAAAAAGCCACCAAAATCTATTGGTTTTATCCAGTGTGTTGGTTCGAGATCTGAAAAGCGTGGTCAGCCATATTGCAGCAACATTTGTTGCATGAATACGGTTAAGGATACACTGTTTCTAAAAGACCATCACCCGGATATGGAATGTCTTGTGTTTTATATGGATATCCGGGCATTTGGCAAGCAGTACGAAGAACTATACAAACGCAGTAGAGTTGCAGGGGTAAAATATATCAGAGGTTTACCAGGAGGTATCATAGAAGATCCGGAAACGAAGAACCTCATCGTTCATGTCGAAAATACAATTACCGGAAAGGTTGAAAAACATGAGCTCGACATGCTGGTTCTATCTGTCGGTGTGATCCCAAGAAAAGAAACCGAACAAATTCAGAAGTTGCTGACTCTTTCCAAATCTCCTGATGGATTCCTGATGGAGAGCCACTATCAATTGAATCCGATTGACTCACCCACGCAAGGCGTATTTTTAGCCGGATGTTGTGAATCACCAAAAGATATCAAGTCCTCAGTCATCCAGGCCTCAGGAGCTGCGGCCAGGGCCGGGCGTCTGCTCGCTATGGGTAAAGTAAAAATTGAGGCCATCACATCCAGCATTGATCCTGAAAAATGTAATTCCTGTGGCCTTTGTGTTAAGGCTTGCCCCTATGGAGCAATCAGACAAGAGAAAAAGAAAGTCCCCCCTTTCGTGATTGAAGCAGCCTGTAAAGGTTGTGGAACCTGTGGACCGCAGTGTAAATTTGAATCGATCACACTGAAACACTTTGAAGATCACCAGATCATATCAATGATAGACTCCATGCTGGATGAAAAGCCGGAGGAAAAGATCTGCACATTTGCCTGCAATTGGTGTTCATATGCAGGCGCTGATCTCGCCGGACTGTCGAGGCTGCAATATCCCCCTAATGCGAGAATCATCAGAACCATGTGCAGTGGCAGAGTAGATGAGGAATTTATCTGGCATGCATTCAGGAAAGGCGCTCCTGTTGTTTTACTGTCCGGTTGTCATTTTGCAGACTGTCACTACATTGATGCAAACAGATGGACTCAAAAGAGAGTTGAAAAAATCTGGGACAAGATGGATGATTTTGGGCTGCGACCGGAACGACTGCAGCTTGAATGGTGCTCTGCTGCTGAAGCAGCAAGATGGCAAAAAATAATGGTCGCCGTCGAAGAGATCAGGAAAACGGTTCAGAAAGGAGAAATTAAAGATACCATCAGAATTTTAACCGCAGAAGAGGAAAAGCAAAAAGAAAAAAAGAGAAGAAAAAAACAAAAAGTAGCAAATCAGGAAAGTGTCACAGCAGGTTAAAACCAACTGTTTTAACAGAATCTCTCTGACTGCCCGGGGGTTCCTCTATAGAATTTAAACTAAGGGTCGGCTCATAAATTACTTCACATTCTGTTCGCAAAATGTCCAGTGTTTTGGGGGCTTTTGCAAATAGATTATGGGTTGGCTCAAAAATTACTCAAGTGTTTCCCATTGATGTAAAGGAAACACGTTGACTTGGCATTTTGTCTGCAAAATGTCCAGTCTCTATGGTACTTCAGGGTCGGCTAAAA
>JABGPJ010000010.1 GCA_018645005.1 Deltaproteobacteria bacterium
TTGAAAATACCTTATAATATAAGCATGATGCCGATTTTGTTATTATAACATCTCTAAAAACATCTATCATTGACATTCAAGAGTAGATATTTATACCGTGCGAAGGACTGGGTTGTATCTCCAGAAGGATCAACTCCGGGATTGCAGGGTTGGGCTGTATATTTTATCAGTGAACGGAAAAGCCATGAAAACAGAAACGGAAAAGATATTGGACCGATTGCTTCTCAAAGATCTGTATCTTGTCTGGGAACATGTCAGATCAGGTGAGTTGAAGGGCCTGGATGAGTTGGATCAGCAGTTGGCTGGCATCATGCTTGAGCACAAAGATGCCTATTTTGAGGGTTTTGAAAATCCAAGTGCTCAAACACTTGAGGAGTGCGGTCCCGAAAACGATACCGATCCGTACATGCATGTTATTTTTCATACTGTCATCGAACATCAGTTACAAACCGGAGATGTCTCTCAAATCGAACCGTTTTATGAATCCATGCGGCAGCTGGAGATCCCTCGTCATGAAGTCATTCATCTGATCGGTTGTTTTCTGTCTGAATTGTTGTATGAGGTCATCGTAGAGGATCAACCGTTCGATCAGCAGCGGTATGAAACCCTGTTGCGCCGGTACATCGATCAATCACCGGAGAAGGTCCTGGAAGGGATGGAAAACGGATTTGAATAGCTGCCTTATTTGTAACTATTCACCACATCCCTGGAGTTGAGGGTATTGTGATTCAAAACGATGGAAAACAGGACGTTTTCCAACAGCTCCAGGGATGGATTCATGCGTGTTTTGAATTACAATACCCTCAACGGAGGGCAGCTGAATAGATACCCTTATTTAAGCGCCAACAATAGTACACAAATAGCCGATTTGAGATGAATCTATGAAATTTAGTGATTTAGGAACGCTGCCAGAACTGGAGAAGGCGTTAGGTGTTGAAGGGATTACGGAACCAACACCTGTGCAGATTCAATCGGCAGAGGTTCTTTACGAAGGAAGGGATGTTTTCATCAGCTCCGAAACAGGTACCGGAAAAACCCTGGCCTATCTCTTACCGTTGCTTTGCAGGATCGACTTGTCAGTTGTCGGATTGCAGGCGATGATCATTACACCTACCCATGAATTGGCGTTGCAGGTTCAGCATCAAATTCAAAGATTATTACAGCACTCGGGCATGGCTATTCGGTCCCAGGTTCTGATTGGGGAAACCCCGATCAAACGACAAACTGAGAAATTGAAGAAAAAGCCCCAGGTGGTGATTGGTTCCACTGGTCGCTTGCTGGATTTGATAAAAATGAAGAAATTGAAGGTCCATACGGTAAAAAGCATTGTCATGGATGAGATTGACCGGTTGCTGGTTGGAGAATTATTGGTATCGATCCGCGCAATTATCAAGTCAACGCTGAAAGAGAGACAATTAATCTTTGTATCGGCGACAGAGCATAAAACGTATCTCAGAGAAGCTGAAACCCTGGCCCAGGATCTGGTTAAGGTCAATGCCAAGTCTAAAAGAATCAATCCCGATATAGAACACCTCTACGTGGTTGCTGAAGAACGGAAAAAAATCGACCTGATGCGCAGATTGATCCATGCGATGCTGCCCGAACGGGCGATTGTGTTTGTCCACCGGAATGAAAAGGTCGAAGTTTTGAAAAGCAAACTGGCGTACCACAAAATAAAAGCCTCCCAGATTCATAAGGAGTGCACCAAACTCGAACGAAAGAAGGCACTTGATGATTTCCGCAAAGGCCGTTCTACTGTGCTGATCTCCTCTGATATTTCATCCCGTGGCCTGGATATCAAAGGGGTCTCCCACATCTTTAATCTGGATCTTCCTGCCCAAAGTGACGCCTACATACATCGTGCCGGCAGGACCGGCAGAGCCGGGTCCAGCGGAACAGCGGTCTCTTTAGTGACACAACAAGAGGTCCGGACAGTTCAAAAGCATGCCAGTTATTTGAAAATTCAGATAAAAGAGAGGTTTTTGAAGGAGGGGAAAGTTCTTGATCCTGATGACGCCAACTGAACCCTGTCCTTGTGGTAAAAAATTATCCTATCATGAGTGCTGTGGTCCACTCCACCAAGGTCAAGCGCAGGCAGAAACAGCCGAGCAGTTGATGCGGTCGCGCTATGCAGCTTTCTGTCAAGGAGAGGTGGACTACCTGCTTACGACCCTCCACCCTTCAAAAAGAAGTGAGAGTGATCAGTTTTCGCTCCAGAATACGGTTGAAAACTGCCAATGGCTGAAACTGGAGTTGCTGGAGATTGCAGCTGGAAGCGCTGATGACAGTGCAGGCTTCGTGGAGTTTGTCGCCTATTTTAAAGAGAAAGAGATCAGGGCCCTGCGGGAAAGATCACGGTTTTTGAAGGAAAACGGTGTCTGGTTTTACGTGGATGGTGAGTCAAAAAAGCCGAGTCCACCGGGCAGAAATGAGCCCTGCTGGTGTGGGAGTGGTAAAAAAAGTAAAAAATGCCATGGCGTAATAATTTAGCGATGTTCCGTGTCGGGTAACACCACGCCTGAATCCATCATTAATATTTAAACCGTAACGATTCTATGTCTGAATGTCTGCACAAAAATCTGGTTCTAATTAAAGAAATATC
>JABGPJ010000172.1:0-8346 GCA_018645005.1 Deltaproteobacteria bacterium
GGGTCCATAACAGACACTCTGTATTCTAATAATCCTTAAGTTAATGACATTGACTGCTAAATAGGTTAATATTTGTTTTTACAGCCGAGAGGCCTGACCGGTAGCAATAAATATAAAACGTTAAAAAAATGGTTACGAAGATACGTTTCTTGATTGGTTTCCTGTCACTCTTTTTGGCAGCATCCTGTTTTTCGGATAAAGAATATATACCGGTGGATTTTTCACAAACCGTTTCTGTTCCCAAACCCCAACAAAAAACAGATAGTGAAAAACAGATACGAGTCGCCATCGCGGCGATGATATCTCCCAAAGAGACATTTGTTTATTACCAGGACATTCTGCAGTATTTGGGCAGGAAAATTAATTTTGAAATCCAGCTGGTTCAGCGAAAAACATATCAGGAAGTCAACGAACTGTTATTAAATAATAAAATTGATCTGGCGTTCATTTGTAGTGGGCCTTATGCCCTGGAAAAAGAAAAATATGAGTTTGACGCAATTGTGACACCCATTGTCAGGGGAAATCCATTCTATCAATCCTACCTGATAGTCCATAAAGACAGCCAGTTTTTCGAACTGGAAGATCTACGAAATCACTCTTTTGCGTTCTCAGATCCAAACTCTAACTCCGGGTCACTGGTTCCAAATTATTGGCTTCACACTATGAAAGAAAGGCCAGAATCGTTTTTCCGCAGCACCAATTTTACTTACAGTCATGATAACTCAATTCTGACAGTTGCCAAATCCCTGGTGGATGGCGCCGCAGTTGATGGTCATAAATGGGAGTATTTTCAACAGAAGGACAATACCTATACGTCACAAACCCGGATCATTAAAAAATCAGAAAAATTTGGGAGCCCGCCTCTGGTCGCGTCAAAATTCCTTTCTGAGAAGTTAAAAAAATCAATCCAGACCATCCTGCTTTCGATGCATGAAGAGCGAGAAGGAAAAGAGATTTTAGAAAACCTGCTTATTGATCGATTTACCAAAACAGAACCAAAATGGTACCAACCGATCCAGAAAATGCACAAATCGCTTATTAACACAAAGAGCTAGAGCATGAAAAATAGCAGTCTGAAGGGATCACTGCAAATTACCACAACCATTCTGGTCATCATCTTTGGTTTGGCAATTTCACAGTTTGTGACGCAACGATATAACAATGTACTTTTGGAAAGTGCCAAAGCAAAAGCCGAGAATATTGCCTACACATTGGCCATTGATAGTGCCGACCTGATTTTAGTAAATGATTTGGTCTCCCTGCAAAAGGAGATTGATAACCAATTGATTTCCACGCCAAGCGTTGCTTATATTTTCGTGGAAAAAGACAAACAAATTCTTGCTCATACCTTTCCTAAAGGGATTCCATCCGCATTAATTGCAGCAAACAAGCCCTTGAATGAAAAAAGAGGGCGGATCAAAAGGATTATTTCCGAAAAAGAAGAGAGATTCCTGGATATTGCCTGGCCGATATTTGACAATCATGCCGGAGTTCTGCGCCTGGGGCTATCTGAAAAACCATACCGGGAACAGGTTAGAGAACTCTGGATACAGATGAGTTTGCTGACAGCCATTATTATTGTGGCATTTCTTGTGATTATTCATTTTCTGATCTCCTATCTGACACACCCACTTTCGATCCTGACAAAAAAAGTTGAACAGATTAATGAAGGAAAGCTGGACACCAGGATTGAGATAAGAGGAAGGCAGGAGGTCACCAAATTGACGCGAGCCTTTAATAATTTGCTGGATCGCATTCACGACTACACCCGGCAGCTGAATAAATCGAACCTTGATATCACTGAAAAACATGCAGAACTAACACGTGCCCACCGGCAGTTAAGCACCTCATTTGCAATAAGCAAGGAGATCGCCGGGTTGCCCAAGCTGCATGATATCTGCACCTATTTGCTGAAAACATTCAGAAATATACTAACCTGCCAGCAAATGGTTTTCTTGATCTTCGGTCCAAAACAACGCCTTTATCTGATAACGGACTACGAAATAAAAAAGTATGGCAAAGGCGAGTTTGATTTTGTGCAGTCTGAATTGAACGACATACAACCTTATCAGTTTATACAGAAAGGTCTACTTAGCGGTATCTCACATCCAATGGGTTTTGCATCTTCCGCCAAGCTAGCCGTTTTTCCAATGCGAGAGCATGGGATACTATTAGGGGCCCTGGTCATTGGCTGCCGTAAAATCTGTGCCTGTAAAAAAGAAGAACTGTCGGTCATCGAACCCATACTCAGGCAGTCGGCAAATGCGATTGAAAGGTCTTTGACTCTGGAAGAAGAACTGGGAAAACTCAACAGCACGATTGAAAAATCAAATCAATTCTGCGGACTTATTGGCAAAGATCCAAAAATGCAGATGATTTTTAAACTGATCGAAAATGTCGCTACCACAGAGGCCGGCGTTCTGATTCAAGGCGAAAGCGGGACCGGAAAAGAGCTGGTTGCTCGTGCCATTCATGATTGCAGTTCCAGAAAAGATAACCCTTTTATTATTATCAATTGCTCAGCCTATCCATCTACGTTGCTGGAAAGCGAACTCTTCGGACATGAAAAAGGGGCCTTCACCGGAGCAACCCGTCGTAAAGCGGGCCGATTTGAACAGGCAGATGGCGGTACTGTTTTTCTCGATGAAATCGGGGAAATATCACCATCCGCTCAAATCAAACTGCTCAGAGTGTTGCAAAGTCGGAAATTTGAACGCTTGGGCGGTGAAGAGACCTTGTCAATCAATGTCAGGGTGCTGGCTGCAACAAATAAAGATCTGTCCCGGGAAGTTCAAGCGGGTTCCTTCCGTGAGGATCTATTTTACAGGTTGAATGTCATTTTGATTAATATGCCGCCACTGAGAGATCGGCGTAATGATATCATACTTTTAGCTAAGCATTTCCTGACCCGCTTTTCCAACGAGCAGCAAAAGGAGATCAAAGGATTTTCGTCAGAAGCGATGCACTATCTGATCAACTATGCCTGGCTGGGTAATGTGCGCGAGTTGGAAAACACGATTGAACACGCAGTCGTCCTTGCAATTGGTGAATCTGTAGAAGTCCTGGATCTACCTTTAACGATTATTGAAGGCCTGGTTCCCAGCAAAAGCCCCTATCGCAAAACACTGTCCGACTCTGAAGAACAACTGATCCGAGAAGCACTTGATGAATGCAACTGGAACAAATCCAAAGCTGCAGAAAAAATTGGCATCAGCCGAGGCACCCTCTATCAAAAAATCAGGAAATATCAGATCTTAAACTAAGGGTCAGCTCAAAAGAAAGTGATCCCCTCCCACGAAAATATTCCCCCTCAAATCCCCAAAAACAATTTTCTTAGATCCATCGGAACTTCCTCATTTTCGAAATTCTAACCACCCCATTTGAAACTAAAGAACAGCGACTGTGCAAATTTTGAACAGTATAATTATCTGTAATATTTATTTTTGTTAAATATTCAATAATTATCTGTTCATAATAAGCACATTTTTTCAAATTAATATTGACCATTTAACTTCCCTGCTGGGTGAGTTTTGATCGCTTATTAAAGAAAAATCACAAAGAATTAATTTAATACTATCTGTATCAGCCCGAGATAATGAGTGGTTCGCAGATTCAATGAACACCTGTTAAGCCTTCCTGGGTGTTAGAATTAATTCAAGGCATACTGATTGCTGATAAGGAACGCAGGTTTATTTATAAATGCAGCAAACAGAACGAAGACCTAATCCAATCTTTATGAAACGTGCCGTTATCGTTTTAAGCAAAAACCGGGATGAGAATGCAGCGATGTGCAGTATTCTCAAAGATACGACCTATTCCCCAAAGTCACTTTTCTCCTATGACGATTTGGAAAAGTCATTGAAGGCGGAGGAATTTCTGGCTGTATTTATTGATACGGATTCAATTCCGCTTGATAACAGTTCAATTCGATTCTTGAATAAGAATTTTCCGAACGTTTCGCTGCTTCTGACATCAGTAAAAAAGAGTCACCCTGATTTGGAAGAGGCTATTGGGCAATATGTTTATGCCTGTATTTCAAAACCCATCGATCCAGAAGAGGTCATTTATTGGCTGAAATGTATACTGGATGATAAATCCAAACCGATATAGATTTCCCACTTTCCAATATCCGGGGGTACCAGGATATTGAAAAGTGGGAACTGAAATTGGCATTCTTGAGTTGATCAGAATTTGTATTGCTGTGTGACCTTTTAATTCCTAACTTTAATTTAAATAGGAGACGGAGGATGAAAATCAAACGAAGAGACTTCTTGAAGGTAAGCTCTGCTGCTGGATTGATGACAACGGTTGGATGCGTTCAAAAATCACCGAACGCTTTGAGCCAGGATTCCAGTCAGAAAATGATTGGGCCAAAACCGGGAGAGTGGAAACCCACTACTTGCCAGGGTTGTACTACCTGGTGCCCCGCAGAAGTTTTCGTTCAGGACGGACGTGCAGTCAAGGCACGTGGGAATCAACATTCCAAGCAGAATGACGGGAAATTGTGCCCCCGAGGAAACCTGTCAATCCAGCAGGTTTATGATCCCGACCGCATTAAAGTGCCGATGAAGCGAACAAATTCAAGCAAAGGGCGTGGAATCAATCCCAGGTTCGTACCGATCTCCTGGGATGAAGCACTGAATACCATTGCTGATAAAATGATGGAACTGCGCAGGGATAACGAATCGGAAAAATTTTGTGTCTTGCGTGGGCGATATACTTATATGCGGGATACCATCTACAGCCATTTGCCGAAAATATTTGGATCCCCTAACGGTATTTCTCACAGTGCCATTTGTGCAGAAGCCGAAAAATTCGGCTCCTATTACACAGAAGGCAAGTGGGCCTACCGTGATTATGACCTGGATAACTCAAAGTACGTTTTGATCTGGGGTTGCGACCCGGTCAGCAGCAACCGGATGGTTCCCTCCGCAATCAAACGGCTGGGAGATGTGCTTGATAAGGCAACAGTGGCGGTGGTTGATCCGAAACTGAATAACTCTGCCGCTAAAGCGCAGGAATGGATGCCGGTTAAGCCCGGAACGGACGGCGCACTTGCCGGAGCGATTGCCCATGAACTACTGGTCAACGGCCTGTGGCATAAAAAGTTTGTCGGCGATTTCAATGACGGCATGAATAGGTTTAAGTCCGGCCAGACAGTTGATGAGTCCAGCTTTTCCGAGAAAGAGACACACGGCGTGGTCAAATGGTGGAACCTTGAGCTGAAAGACCGCACACCGGAATGGGCAGCAGGGATCACCGACGTTTCTGCCGCTCAAATCCGCAGAGTTGCTCATGGATTGGGCAAAGCAGCTCCGAATGTAGCAGTCTGGTTGGGACCCGGTGCAGCGATGCATGTCAGAGGAGCCTATTCGGCCATGGCTGTGCACGCCTTAACCGGCCTGCTGGGAGCCGCGGATAGTCCCGGTGGCGTACTGCAGACCGCTAAAATACCGATGAATAAACCTCCCAAGTATAAGAAATACCAGGATGCAACAGCCAAGAAGCATTCCAAGTTCAAGAAAATTGACCGCAGAGGCACCAAAGCCTATCCGGCAATTGCAAAAGGAAAATCGGGCGGCGGCGTGGTGACCAACAATGTGGCGGATTCTATCCTCAATAACGATCCCTATGATTTGAAAGTGGTCATCGGCTACATGAATAACTTTGTGTTTTCATGTACCGGAGCAGAGCGTTGGGAAAAAGCACTGGCAAAAATCCCTTTTCTGGTGCATCTGTCAACACACGCTTCGGAATTTTCCCAATTTGCGGATATCGTGCTGCCCAGTACCACCAACAAGTACGAAAAATGGGGCTATGTGAAGACCAAAGCCAATCGTTATGCAACCTGCACGTTGCTGCAGCCGGTTATTGAGCCGCTCTGGGATGTCGTGATGGACGAGACGGAAGTTCCCTGGCTGATTGCGGAAAAGCTGAAAGAGAGAGGTTTTTCAAAGCTTTATGATTATTTCTACAATGAATATCCGGACCCGGAAACAGGTGCAAAACCGAAAAACGGCCTGGAGTTCACCATTAATAACCTGAAAATTCAGACCTCACAGATGTGGGATGGAAAAAAGGATGTGGGTGGTGACAAAATCAACGGCTGGAATGAATTTTTGAAACGCGGCATGTGGAACTCTTCTGCATATAAGTATCATAAACGCTGGGGTGGTAAATTCAAAACCAAATCCAAGAGGTTTGAATTTTACAGTGAAACCCTGAAGGCAGCACTCGGAAAGCACGCCAAGAAACATCATGCCGGTATTGATGAGATTCTGGAGGAGTGTAACTACACTGCATCCGGTGAGCTCGCTTTTGTTCCCCATTACGAACCGCCTTACCGGTTTGGTGATGTTGATGAATATCCCTTTGATTTCATCGATTACAAATCCCGCTTGAATGCTGAAGGTCGATCGGCTAACTGTACCTGGTACCACGAGTTCAAGCACGTGGATCCGGGTGATGTGGCCGGGGAAGATGTGATCAAGATCAATCCCGTCGATGCCAGTAAATTCGGACTTCGAACCGGGGATAAGGTCAAAGTGACCTCTGTGGTCGGCAGCATCACATGTACTGTTAAAGCCTGGGATGGGATACAACCAGGGACTGCAGCTAAAGCTTATGGACAGGGACATTGGGCCTACGGCAATACTGCAGCAGCAGATTACAACAGTGCTGAAGCCAGAGGTGGCAACAACAATACCATCATGCCAGCAGAAGTTGAACGCCTGAGTGGATCGACCGTCAGAAATGGTGGTTTCACCGGTGTAAAAATCGAAAAAATCAGCTAATACAGGAGGATAAAAATGGTTCAAAATACTATGGTTATCGATTTACAGAAATGTGTTGGCTGCGGCGCTTGTGCGATTGCGTGTAAGACTGAAAACAACACACCCAATAGAAAAAACGGCCAGACCCATAATTGGGCGGATTACATTCATGAAACCACCGGATCGTTTCCGGATGTCGGTTACAGAACACTTCCAGTGCTCTGCAACCATTGTACCGATGCGGCATGTATCAATGAGTGCCCGACAGAACCGACGTCGGTCTTCAAAACACCGGAAGGTGTGACGATGTTGAACGAGGAGCGCTGTATCGGGTGCCGGTCCTGCCAGGAAGCGTGTCCCTACAGTATGGATGACGTCCTGAAAGATGGCCAGTACAGCGTTATCAGCTATGCTGAAGAGGATCAACCTTACGACGCATTTTTTGCGGACAAAAAAGAGTTGATCCCGGGTTGTACCTCATCCGGCCAGGATATGGTCAAAACCGTTGGTGCAAATCCGCCCCATCAGACAAAATTTGGTCATAACGAGTATTCGGACTCCCATCGTCCCGGAATCGTCGGAAAGTGCATTTTTTGCGAGCATCGGACCAAAGTCGGTGAAATGCCCTATTGTGTGGATGCCTGTCCGGCTAATGCCAGAATTTTTGGGGACTCAAACGATCCATCCAGTAAGGTCTCAAAACTTCTGAAAGCACAGCCAAGTTTTGTACTGCTGCCGGAAAAAGGCACCAAGCCGAATGTCCATTATATTCGGAATTACAAAAAGGCCTGAAGGTAAGTTTTTAGATAGCAGGAGCCTTTGAATCGCTTTAAATTAATCTCAAAGACTCCTGTTTGCTTGAAGATATAATATAAAAAGAGTTTTGTAACTATCCAGAATGTCCCTACGCCGAGGGGTTCATGATTGATCCTATCAGCATCTGAGACGCCTGATAGGCTCAAGGAAAGATGAATTGAGATCGGCTATGGGATCATTTGATTCTGAATAACTTTCAAACAATCTAAGGTTACAATATGGAACTTGCGGCAGCCAAGATGAATAAACTGAGACGAGCGGATTGCTATAAACTCCTGGCGGCTTGTTTTTGTGAACCGGAAAAGGAACTTTTCCAAGAGGAAGCAGTCCTGGAAAATCTTGAAGAGCTTCTGGAAGAAGTGTGCCCGACAGCTGTGAAGTTTACACAGACGATGAAGGATTTTTTTGATCAAACGGAGCCTGAGGAGTTGGCGGTTGAATATGCGGCTCTTTTTGTGGGACCGTTTGAATTAAAAGCCCCTCCATATGCTTCGGTGTATCTTGAAAACCAGCGCAAAGTGATGGGAGATTCGACCATGGAGACGCTGCGGCTGTACCAGGAGGCTGGATTGAAACATGATGTCAAAGAGCCGGCCGATCATATATCGATTGAACTTGAATTTTTATACTATTTAATCAGTTCGGAACTGGAAGCCGAACTACAGGAAGATCAAAAAGAGAGTCTTTTTTTGATCGCACATCAAAAAAAGTTTCTGAATCAGTATTTAGGAAAATGGATCCATCCTTTTTGCGAGTC
>JABGPJ010000172.1:8446-16859 GCA_018645005.1 Deltaproteobacteria bacterium
GCTGGCACTGGAATATGATCGACACGGTTAAGAAAAACGCAAAAACCCTGCTGGGCTGTCAGAAATCCCTGACCATGGACAGCCATATTAAGGTCCCCTGCCTGGGAATGTTTTCAGAAGCGTTTTTAATGGCCCTGTTTTTTTCGATTGATAAACCAGTCAACATTGACGCAACGTTCTGTAGCGAATGTGAAAACAGGCACATCATGCCAGTTTTTGAACAGAGACTTTCAAATATCGCTGAAAAACTCGACATCTCAATAACGGATCGCATCTGTTTACTGAGGGAAAAAAGTCAGGTCAAGGAGATGCAGCGGGAAGTCGGCAGAAGAAAATTCTTTGGCGATTTAAAAAATATCATTGTTCCAAACGCCCAAAGAACAAGAACACCAAAATTTGATCCCTCTGCGACAATCTTTTCCCTGAAAAAGCAACCACCCAATACTGAACTACTGTTTTTTGCCGTTTTGCAAGCTCCAACAAAAATCCGGGATAGAGTTTTAAAACACTACTTTTTTTCAATTGATGTCGCTCCCCAATGTAAACTTTGTGGTGGCTGTGCTGCGATGTGTCCGACGGGGGCTTTGAAATTGAAAAGAGAAGAACACGGAAAACAGCTTCACTTTAGAATGTTTAATTGCAACGGGTGCCATCTTTGTCAAGAATTCTGCAAACAAAAAGCGATTTCTGTCAGAGCAGGAAAAGAGAAAACCATGCCTGTTGCCGATTCTAAGCTATACTCGGAACCGGCTGAAAGCAGCATTGAAATTCTCAACCATAATTACAGCAACTAAATTTATTTGCAAAAGAATTTAGGATACTATAGAATTTAAAATGAAAAAATCCGGTCAAATATTTCATTTAATGCGGAATTTATTCATTAATTCTTAACTCTAAACGCGGAGAAACAATGATGTCGAAATCCTTTTTAATTATTTTTGCGGTTTTGTTTGTTTTTGCATCCCCAACCCTGTTTGCCGAAAATGCCTTTGTAGGGGCCAAAAAATGTAAATCCTGTCACAAAAAGAAAAAGCAGGGGGAACAGTTTAAAATATGGAGCAAAAGCAACCATGCAAAAGCATTTAAATCCCTGTCAAAGCCTAAGGCAAAAAAGCTGGCACAAACAGTAGGTGTAACAGGTGATCCACAAAAAGCCAAAGCGTGCCTTGTCTGTCATACACCGGCAAAGTATGACAGCAAAGGGAAGATCAGACCGGCAAAAATGTTTGGAAAAAAATTCAAGATGAAAGATGGCGTGCAATGTGAAAATTGCCACAATGCAGGAAAGAAATATTGGAAAAAGAAAGTCATGAAAAAAATCACCAAAGAAGGGGGGGCTCGAAAATCCGCGACAGCTAAAAAAGTGGGCTTAAACGCACCAGATAAAAAAACTTGCCAACATTGTCATGCAGCAGAAGTAAAAATCGGAGGCGTTGTTTACAAAAATCCATCCTTTAAAGATTTCGATTTTGAAAAGCGGCTGAAAGAGATCGCCCATCCCGTCCCTAATTAGAAAAATTTCGTAACCATTACACCAGAGAGATCGCATGCAAAAAAGGGCAATTTACTTTTTTTCTTTGCTACTCATGATACTACTCTCCACAGGCGTTCTGATGGCAGGCGAGAAAGAGGCCTGCCTCGATTGTCATGAAGGTGATGAGTTTCCAGTTCGTTTTCTTGAGTTCAACAACACCGGTTTCTCGACTGGTGAAGAAGCTTCTGAAGACGTCAAGGAAATTCATCTGGAAAAGTTTGATAGCTCAGCGCATAAAAAGCAGCTGTGCACAGATTGTCATACAACAGCAACTGTAGATCATGATGATGAAGGCAAAGAAATTGCCAAAGTAAAGTGCCAGAATTGCCACAAGGATCAATATAAAACGTATGCAGGGACAGTCCATGGCAAAGCGTTCTTAAAACGAAAAGACCGCTTTGCCCCCACCTGTTCGTCTTGCCATGGGAACCATTATATCCTGGCTAAGTCCTCACCAGATTCAAGCACGAATCTTCTTCATGTCCCGGAAACATGCGGCAGGTGTCACAAGGAAGGCACCGAAATGTCTGAAACACATACAATTCATCGGTCGAAGATTATTGAACACTACTCAATGTCGATCCACAGAAAAGCACTCTTTGAAAGGGGACTTACGGTCGCACCTGTTTGTACGACCTGCCATGGGTCACACGATATTCTGGAACATGAAAACCAGAAATCTAAGATCAGCAAAACCAATGTTGCTGAAACCTGTATGCAGTGCCACGGCTTGATTGAAAAAACACATGAGCCCATGATCAGGGGGCAGATATGGGAAAAGGAAGCAGGGAAACCCCCGGTCTGCGTTGAATGTCATAAGCCCCACGATCTGCAGCAGGCCATCTACGATAAAACCATCACCGACAAGAATTGCCTTGATTGTCATTCTAATCCGGATTTAAAAACGATCAGAGATGGCAAAACCGTTTCACTGTTCGTTGACAACAATAAACATGAAAACTCGGTCCACAAGGACGAACCTTGTGTTAAATGTCATTTCGACACCCACGCGGACACCGATTCTTTGTGTAAAGATCCAGCGGCACTGGCTGAACACCTGAAGACCAGCGGCAATGAGGTCAATTCCGTCTGTAAAAAATTGCAACCCGTTAACTGCGCCTCTTGTCATGATCAAGAGGTCATAGCCTACCAGACCGGTATTCATGGGAAGCTGGCTGTGAAAAAAGATCTTGATGCCCCGAATTGTTTGACCTGTCACGGCAAGCACGACATTTTATCCAAAAAAGAGCCTGCCTCTGCTACCTTTGCTCTGAATATCCCGAATCTGTGTGCAAAGTGCCATCAGGATGGCGAAGAGTCCGCCATCAGAAAAACAGCCAGCCAGACGCATATTCTGCAGAACTATTCAATGAGTATCCATGGGGAAGGGGCGAAAAAAAGCGGCCTTTCCGTTTCTGCCAACTGTGCCAGTTGTCATACGCCTCATAAAGTATTACCCGCTACTGATCCTGAATCAACAGTAAATCACGCCAATATTTCTGAAACCTGCAGCAATTGCCACATCGGCATATCCGAGACCCTGAATAAAAGCATCCACAGTCCTGGGGTCACAAAAACGGATAAAAAACTGCCGGTTTGTAACGACTGCCATTCATCCCATACCATCACCAGACATGACGCTGGTAAATTCAGATTAGATATCGCGGCTCAATGCGGAGATTGCCACAAGGAGGCCATGACCTCCTATTTTGAAACATATCATGGCAAAGCCTCCAAACTTGGAGAGGAAAATACAGCCAAATGTTCGGATTGTCACAGTTCACACAATGTCCTGCCAGCCACAAATGCAAAATCAACGCTGCATCCGGCAAACATCGTTGGAACCTGCAAGAATTGTCATCCGGGTGCGAACATTAAATTTGCTGGTTTTTTACCCCATGCGACCCATAACGACAGAGTGAACTACCCCATTCTGTTTTATTCTTACTGGGCTATGACGCTTCTCCTGATTGGCACTTTTTCCTTTTTCGGACTGCATACCTTGCTTTGGCTGATACGAGGCCTGATCGACAAGAAAAAAACCAGATAACCAACTTAATCAATCGTCAAATAATGGAAAAACAGGAACAACACATTCGCAGATTTCAGGTTTCTCATACGGTCATACACCTGATGATCATCACCAGTTTTCTGATCCTCGCCTTGACAGGCATGACCCTTAAGTTCCCGGACAACCAGTTTTTTGCTTTGATTTCCAAAGGGCTCGGAGGGCCCATTGTCACTGGATACATTCATCGATTTGGAGCCATCCTTACATTTATTTATGCCGGCATCCACCTTGTGCAGTTGGGGTTGCTGTTCAAAAGAAAAAAAATGACAGTCATGGGACTGTTTAGCGAGGAATACACTTTAGTTCCCTTACCCCGCGATGCCATTGAGCTTAAAAACAACCTTCTGTATTTCATTGGTAAAGGACCTAAACCAGAGTTTGGCAGGTGGACCTATTGGGAAAAATTCGATTATATGGCTGTCTTCTGGGGGATCACCGTTATCGGGGCCAGTGGCCTGGTTTTATGGTTTCCTGAGGTCGCAACCTGGGTGCTGCCCGGCTGGGCCATTAACGTGGCTACGATTATCCATAGTGATGAAGCCCTGCTGGCTGCCGGTTTTATCTTTACGATTCACTTCTTTAACACCCATTTACGCCCTGATACATTCCCGATGGACACAGCCATCTTCACTCAGAGAGTTCCCCTTTCCAAATTCAAGGAGGAGAGACCCCGTGAATATGAGGAAATGGTCAACAAAGGTGAATTAGAAAATCACCTGGTACCGGCACTTTCATCGACACTGATGAAAACAGTTAAAACTTTCGGTCTCACGTTTCTGACCATCGGCTTAATTATTGTCATTGGCATCATTTACTCTTTGGTGTTCATCTAAATATATGTCCAGCCAGATTTTGTTAGAAAGTCTGCCCCATACTTTAAAGCCCTTTGCCATTTCAGACAGGCAAATAAACGATCTTAAGGAGATTTCAAATGGACGACGACAGTCCGTCAACTCCTATCAAAAAGGGCACCTCAGCTCAGCCTAGAGCAATTTTTAACCCGATGAGTGTCGTTGGCTTCGCCCTGGCTTTGTTTGGCGGCCTGGGAGAGGTCTTTATTTTTTTGAACAACCTGTTTTCTGGGATATCCCTGAATTATCAGGGTGTTGTCGTCATGCTTTTCATGCTCGTCATCATCATCGGACTCGTGCTCGTTGGTATTGGTTACTGGCTTGAAAAAAACCGCCGCAAATCCGGACGTGAGGCCTCATTTTCCGGTGAAACGTTAGTCCGCCATCCCATCCTGGCCCTCATGTTCGCTGTTGGCTTGACAGCCGCGACAGCCATCGTTATCGGCACCGGGTCGTATCAGGTCTACCACATGACGGAATCTGTTGAATTTTGCGGTCAGCTTTGCCACAGCGTCATGAATCCGGAGTATACAACCTATCACAACTCATCCCATGCCCGGGTCAAATGCGTGGAATGCCATATCGGTGAAGGTGCTGACTGGTTTGTGCGAGCTAAGATATCGGGAATGAGACAAATCTATGGTGTCCTGGCAAATGATTACCCAAAACCGATTCCCACGCCTATCCATAACTTGAGGCCTGCCCGTGAAACCTGTGAGAAATGTCACTGGCCAGGGAAGTTCATTGGATTTAAAGAAAAAATTCTCACCTATTACCAGTCCGACGAGAAAAACACCCAACGAAAACTGCGCCTACTTGTAAAAATTGGCGGTGAAGAAGAGACTGCCCTGATGAAAGGATCCGGGATCCATTTTCATATGCTTTCCAGAAAAGTGGAATACATTTCCCGCAGTCCGGACCGGCAGAAGATCGATTATATCAAAGTAACAAGAACTGATAATAGCGTTTCTGAATATCTCGACACAGATAACATGATCACCGACGAAGAAATAAAAAATTCGGAAAGACGAATCATGGATTGTCTGGACTGCCACAATCGACCCGCCCATAAATTCAGAACGCCAATGAAAACAGTCAATGCATCCATGAAACAGGGGTTGATTTCTACCGATATTCCCCAGATAAAATTGCAGGCGGTCATCGCCCTGGATACTGATTACAAGACCACACCAGAGGCTGTCACCGGTATTGGCAATGCGCTGAGGAATTTTTATGAAAAAAATTACCCCGGTTTTATAAATAATCATCCAAAGAAATGGCTGACCACTGTTGAGGAAATCCAGGCGATTTATAAACGCTCCATTTTCCCGGAAATGAAAGCAAAATGGAAAGTCTACCCTGACAATATCGGACATCGTGATTGGCCCGGCTGTTTTCGCTGCCATAACGAAAATACAAAAACTAAAGAGGGTAAAGCACTTTATCAAGCCTGTAACGATTGTCACTTGATTCTCGCCCAGGGCGAAGATATTTCAAAATCAAACGCTGATTTTGTATCAGGACTGCCGTTCAATCATCCGGGTAACGATGAAATCCTTGATGAGTACACGGACTGTAATGATTGTCATGATGGAGGCAAAACCGTTTACGAATAGCGGAAACGACTGAACAACCAGGACCGTCTCATGTAAAACCCAGAGGTAATCTGCTCTTAATCGCAGAATATAAAAACTAGGGGATCGTTCAAAAATATCTTCACATAATCTGTGTGCAAGGGGATCCAAGTGTTTCTCATCAGTGTCCAAGAAACACGTTGCCGTTAAAAAGGCAAATTCACTTAATCTGTTTGTAAAAGTCCTAAAAACTGGACATTTTACAAACAGAATGTGAACTAGCCTTTTAGCCGACCCTTGGAACATTTTGCACATAGAATGTGACAGCAACCTGTTTCCTTTTCACCTACAACGCGATTCCTTGACTTTGATGGGAATCACTCGAATGGGAAACACTTGACTAATTTTTGAGCCGACCCTAAGGAGATTTCGACACCGAATACTGTGAGATAAACTATCTGTCTTCAATTTAGAGATGACCTTGATAAAAAAACTGATCTTTTCATCATTTTTTTTATGCCTTGCGGCTATTTGCCTGGCACAGGATCCATCGGAATCAGAATCCTGTGCTGAATGCCACAGCGGAGCCAAGAAAGATGTTTCCGTTGTCACAGCAGCGGTGGTTGATAAATCCGTTCACGAAGGAACCGAATGCCTTGAATGTCACGCGGAAATCAAAAAACTCCCCCACGAAGAGAAATTAAGCACTGTCAATTGTGGAGCCTGTCACGAAGATGCAGCAGAAAATTACAAACGCCACGGCATGTTCGATGTCGGACCTGGGAATGATATACCTGTCTGTGCAGATTGCCATGGAACACACAACATCATTGGTCCAGATGATAAGAAGTCTTCAGTCCATCCGCTGAATCTGCCAGATACCTGCGGTAATTGCCATGAAGACCCGACTCTCACCAAAGAGCATACATTTCTACCTAAGAAACCAATTCAAACATACAAGGCCAGTGTTCACGGCAAAGCCACAACGGGTGGGATATATAACGCTGCCACCTGCAACGACTGTCATTCCAGCAATGGTTCGGCACACCAGATATTTGCTCCTGGAAATCCCAGGTCCACCATAAATCATTTTTCGATCCCAAATACTTGCGGTAAATGCCATGAAGCCATTGAAAAGGACTACTGGGAAGGAATACATGGTCAGTTGACCGCCAGGGGACAGACCGATTCCCCAGTCTGTACCAATTGCCATGGGGAACATACTATCTTGCCTCATGCAGATAAAAGGTCCCCGGTCAGCAGTGCTCATCTGGCAGAAGCCACCTGTGCCCCCTGCCATGAATCAGCTGCTCTGACTGAAAAATATGGTCTGCCAGCGGGGCGACTGGCTTCTTTTATCGATTCTTATCACGGCTTGAAAAGTAAAGCCGGTGATGTTTCAGTGGCTAATTGTGCATCATGCCACGGGGCCCACCGGATACTGCCCCATGAAGATCCGGCTTCATCGATTCATGCCACCAACCTTCAAACAACCTGTGGGAAATGCCATCCCGGGATATCATCTGTTTTAGCGACAACCCGGATTCATGAAGATGGGGGGTTGCACCAGCAGGGAGCGCCTTATGCCGTAACAATTATATACATTACTATTATTGTCGCTACGATCACTGGGATGCTTTTATACATCATGCTTGATTTTTGGCGTCAGACTCGTAAAATAATACTCTTGAAGCAGGTCCGGCGATTGTCGCGCTTGGGAGTTCTGCAACATGCCACGCTGATGTTGACCTTTACATTTTTGGTGATAACCGGCTTCGCCCTGCGTTATTCAGACTCCTGGTGGGCAATAATATTGTTCGGCAGGGAGGGAGGTTTTCCAATCCGGAACATGGCACACCGGATTTCTGCTATGATTTTCATATTGGCCGCAGTCATGCACCTTTTCTATTTGCTCACTAAACGCGGACAGAGTTTTATGAGGCAAATATTCCCACGACTCACAGATATCGAACATTTTGCACAGATGTTGCGATACAATCTGGGCTTTTCAGATAAGAGGCCGAATTTTGGACGATTCTCATTTATCGAAAAATTCGAATATTGGGCGTTGGCCTGGGGAAGTCTCGTCATGTTTGTGACCGGTGTAATGCTGTGGTTTGATAACTTTTTTGTTCAATTTTTCCCCAAAGGGGTACTGGATGTTATGCTGGTCATCCATTACTACGAAGCCTGGCTGGCAACCCTATCAATCCTGATCTGGCATTTGTACTCCACTATCTTTAATCCGGCCGTCTATCCGATGAATCCCTCCTGGATCACAGGTAAGATGCCCAGAAGTCAATACGAACACGAACACCCGGGTGATAAAATCGAAGATCTGCCGGAATAGAATTCATAGTAACAGGAGACAGTTTCAGACAAA
>JABGPJ010000041.1:0-2976 GCA_018645005.1 Deltaproteobacteria bacterium
AACGGCCATCACATTTTCATGCAGATCGCATAATCCGCCAAAGAGTGATTCTTTAGTCGAGTCTTCATAGAAAAGACCAAAGTAGGCATCATCAGAAAGGGTAACAATCCGAGTCCCTTTGTTTGCCACTTCGAAGATCACATCATAGATCGACTGACACTCTGCACCGGATGGGGTATAACCGGTTGGATTATTTGGGAAATTCAATAAAACAATCAGTTTTTTCTGTGTTTTTGCTTCTTTTTTCAGCAACGTGGCCATTCCCGCCACATTAAATTTCCCCGCCTCATTAAACATCGGAAAGGTCTCAAGGCGGGCTCCTTTGCGAGTGGAAAAAATCAACCGATAGGTTCCCCACATTTTATCCGGTAATATGACCACATCACCCGCATCAACAAACAGATCTGCCGTTAAACTGATCGCATTTGTCAGTGCACTGGTGACCACAGGCAGACTTATTTTTTTCCCGGCCAGGCTCGGATTATGACGAATCAATTTTTCCTTCCAGAGCTTTCGCAACTCAAGCAGACCATCAGGGGGGGCATAGGTGAAGATCTCATCATCCCTGAGATGGTTGAAATAACGCTTAATCCCACCCAAATGCATCGGCTCATAATTCTCCAGGGCAATACCGATCGTAGCGTTGAATTTTGTTGCCCTTACTTTAGCCTCCGCCGACTGCACTAGTATTCCGGATGGGAAAAAAATCTGTTTGCCAGTTTCAGACAGGCAATGGTAAGCATTCGGAGAAGCGTTCTTGATGTGTTCGTTTAATTCAACCGCGAGGGGAAGCATTTTCATCGTGTTGTTTGTGGTTGGTAGTTGATATCTTAGTCTGTCTTTTGCCGATCGCTAACTCAGAAATTTAAACCAGTCACTCTGATGTCACTGGAAATCCAATCCCGATCAATTCATGGGTCCGACCCATACTGTATAAACAATGGCGGTAAAACTCAATCCTAAAAACATCTTAAAAAAAATAAAAACCACTGAAATAAGCCTAAACAAAAGATCTACGTAATTGTTCTGCATGGCTCCGTCGAGGGGATCATGATTCAAAACACGCATGAATCCAACCCTGGAGCCAAGTGTTTCGTCAGAAACGCGTCGGCGAAAACGTCCTGTTTTCGAGCATTTTGAATCATAATCCCCTCGACTCCGGAAAAGTGGTGAATAGTTACAGATTTATTTCCCTGAGGATCCATCGTGACTGATTCCATTATTCAACCGGATATGTTTAAACTTCCCGGTTTGACAAAAGAAATTGTACTTTTTTTTAACCTGCAGCACTTCATGTTTTTTCACAGGCGGGTTAATGGCTCAAAAATAAAGAGCTTTGGTCCGGCAAAGCGATTCCACTGGGAAAATGGTCCCAAAAAAATCACAGCCCTAGGGGGTATGATCGGGGCACCCCTGGCGGTGTTAATCGCTGAGTTTGCGATGGCTTCAGGAGCTGAAGTCATCTACTCGTATGGCAGTGCTGGATCCACAGGCGAAGAACAACTGGAGATCGGTGAGTTGATCTCACCTTTGAATGGATACGATGAAACCGGAATATGCGCTGATTATGAAGCGTCAAATCCGGTCCAAAAATTCACCCCCTATTTCGATGTCAAGACCTGCCACGCTATCACCTCAGTGAACAGTTTTTTCAGGCTGACCAGACCGAACATCAACCGGTACCGGGCGTCCCAGATTCAGTTAATCGAGATGGAAGCATCACCCCTGAATTGTGTGATCAACCGTTTCGGAAATCGATATCACCCCTTGTTCATTATCAGTGACAGGGTCACGCCAGCTTTAGAATGGGAAAACGGTGGTGATAGTGAAGGATTTAAATCAGGTTTTGAGCTTGGACTCGATCTATTGACCGGTATTTGAACATCTAACTCCTAGAGAGCTCAACTCAGCATGGCAGCGGCAACTGCATCGGCTTTTTCCTTTCCGTCCAGCAGTGCCACGATCTTCAAAGCAAATTCCATCGCAGTCCCCGCAGCCTGGCTGGTGATGCAATTCCCATCAACCACCACTCTCGCACCTGCTTCAGAACGATCATCCAGATGTTCCACAAACGCTGGATAACAAGTTGCCTTCTTCTCCTGCAGCAGACCATGGGGTTGAAAGACCACAGCCGGTGCAGCACAAATTGCCGCATAATGCTTCCCCGATTGCTTCTGTTCGAGCAGCAGGGATTTGAGGGCTTCTGAGTCCCGCAGATTCTCAGCTCCGGGGATCCCGCCCGGCAGCACGATCATATCGAAAGAGATGTCAAGACACTCTTCCAGGAGTTTATCCGCAACCAGATTAACGCCACGGGAGCATTTAACCTGTAAAGTCTGCACCGAAGCGACAGTCACATCCATCTCAGCTCTTCTCAAAACATCGATCACGGTCACAGCTTCAAGCTCTTCTGTTCCGTTTGCAATCGGGACCAGGATTTTTTTTGGCATATGTTAGTTTCTATGGGGCGGTTTGCTCAGATTCGCTTAAATACACTGAAGATTTCCGATGAACTCTGTAGAGAATAAAACAGCAGGGCTAACACCGTCAATCAGAAGCGCTAACGCTGCCCCTCTGCTCTGCCCAATCCGATTAGAGACCGCGGTGAGCCTGCAAATAGATGCGGTCGATATCAAAAATATGCCAACAAGCGAAGCCTGTTCCTTATATCCCCAAAAAATAGGTACAAAAAAAAATAGGTATGCTGTCACCCAATTTGTCATCATAAAAAATAGGTATGCTGTCACCTGATTTAATGATCTAAATATACTCATCGGGGAAACGAGCGACCCACTTGTTTTCGACGTAGCCGTTCCTGACCAGAACTGCCGTCGGTGTTTGATAGATCAGATATCGAAATATTCCGGATTTCATTATCCTTTGTGGTATTTTTTCATCCCAGATCTTTGTGTCCCTGATCTTTTGTGGTATTTTTTCATCCCAGATCTTTGTGTCCCTGATCTTTTGTGGTATTTT
>JABGPJ010000041.1:3076-16815 GCA_018645005.1 Deltaproteobacteria bacterium
TTCATCCCAGATCTTTGTGTCCTTGGCAGAATTGTTCTCCGGATTAGTTTTCCCTCTATCAACATCCCCCACAGCCCCCTTCAAAAGGGGGAATAAACGGAAAGAACTGCTCCGGGCAGCTATATCCGGAAAAATCAAGATGGGGAGGGGCATATTTGCCTGGTCTATTAGATTCAGAATATAGGGTTCCCAGCTTTGACACAGTTGACAGCGAGAAGTCATAAAAATAACCAGTCGAGTCTCCCGGTCACCGTTCAGCTCCTTGAGATCTGCCCATTTTGTTTTCCATCTGCGCCCCGGTCGAAGAGGTGAGATATCAATCAAAGGTGAGTTTGCCGACCTTCTGATCAAAAAGTTACTTAAAATAATTACGCCAACAATGATCCACACCTTCCACATCAAAATGGGTGGGCCTGTCTCCAGAGTCCACCAGCCAATAACCAGCAGCAGCAGATAAAGAAAATTCAAACCCAGGCTCTGTTTCAGGGTCAGGTTCAGCCACCCGCCATAACAGCCACAATCTTGAACTCGCCCTGAAATAACGCCCCAGGCTGACAGGATGGATAGAACAAAAATCAGTCCGATCAAGATGGGAACAAGCTCTATGGTAAAAATGGACAATATCAATGCTACACCAATCCCACATTCAAGTTGGATGAAGAGCGAAGCTGCTACTTCGTTGAGAGCGCGAGGCAGGATTCCCAGATTTCTAACATGCGCTATGAAGGGGCGTGAATAAACAACTTTAAGTGCACCCGTAATCAGAAAAACGCTTCCAATTAGAAATAAAATGACTGCTGTCATCGTGTTATCTGCCGCAAGAGATCAAAAATACCCCCACATTCCTTGTTTAATTGACCGTCCATGTTTATAATCCCAACAAAGATAAGCTCATTTATTCCCATACGGACTCATTGAAGAATGAGAAATGTGCTGGAACAGACATTCTAATTCATCTCTGCAAAAAAGCAAACAGTGCGTTCTAAACCGAAAAGATCAAGCGATGCCTGATAACTTAGTTTTTTTAGCCGGAAAAAAGGCCTATGCCATCATCAAAGAAAAGGGATTACACCCTGAAATGGTGAAAGTCATTGCCGGCGCAGCAGGTGGTCCAAAATGGCTGGTACTCAACCATCTTGATCGAATTTTATTTTCAACCTGGCTAAAAAACCGAACTGCGCCGCTTTTCCTGATTGGTTCTTCAATCGGAGCCTGGCGGTTTGCCGCGGTGTCCTGCTCGAATCCACTTCAGGCTCTCAAAAAATTTGAAACCGCTTACTTAAGTCAGACCTATTCAGAGAGACCTGTTCCCCGAGAAGTTACCGAGGAAACATCCCGCGTCAGAGACGCCTATCTTGACACATCTGGAATCCAGGAGATCCTGCATCATCCATATCTGAGGTTAAATTTTATGACGGTCAGATGCAAATGGCCAAACTCAGCCGAAAACAAGCTTCTTCTCGGGGCGGGACTATTTGGAGCGGCATTGTCAAACGTTATCAGTCGGAAATCTCTGAAATTTTTTTTTGAACGGACACTGTTTTACCATCCTGAAACAGCACCCCCTTTTTTTCAAAAGAACGATTTTCCACTGCAAAAAGTACCTCTTGACAAGGAAAATCTGAAGCCATCGCTTCTGGCTTCAGGGTCCATCCCTCTACTTATGTCCGGCATCACTGATATTCAAGGAGCTGCAAAAGGGGTCTACAGGGATGGCGGTATCATCGATTACCACATGGATATACCATTTCTGAACAGTGAAGATGAAAGCATTGTACTTTACCCTCATTTTACAGACCGAATTATTCCCGGTTGGCTTGACAAAAAACTGACATGGAGAAAGCCCCAACCATCGAATATGGAAAATGTCCTGCTGGTGGCACCTTCAAAATCATTTATCGCATCGCTTCCGTTTCATAAAATCCCGGACCGCACCGATTTCTGGACCTTTAATCGAAAGGATGAAGAAAGAATCGCCTATTGGAAGACTGTCATCTCAAGAAGTGAGTTGCTTGGAAATGAATTTATCGATACGGTCGAAAGTGACAGAATCAAAGATCTGGTACAACCGATGGCCTGTTAGAACTATGATCCACTTTTTAATCCCAGGGATGCACCGTGCAGACTTCTCAAAATAACAATCTGCCTTCTTTACAGGACAACTCATTTCTGCTTTGTTTGCCATTGTGGATCTTGCTGTCACTTCTCATCTCAAGCTGCTCTGTGAAGGAGCCAAAACTCAACCGACCGTTTCTTCCACTGGGTTATCAGCTCGACACGGCTGTCTGGACAAAAATCGTTGAAACCCCGCAATCCATTTATCTGCTCCCCCTAAATTATCGGGCTCAGTTAAACAGGCGTGTCTTATCGAGCTGGAAGAATGGTCTCCTGAATGAGGCTTTTATCCGCGCCCAGCCACTATCAACAATTCACAGAGAAGACATCATAAATCTGGCCACCTTTCTCAATCAATTTTTTGCATTTTATCTGGTAGCAATCGATTCGAAGGAGCCGGTTTCTCAAAAGCAACTTCAAAGTGTGATGCGCAATCATTTAAAATGTGATCCATTGACGAATCTGGAAATTCGGTTCCTGATGAATGCAGGATCTTGGACTCCGTTTTCCAGGAAACCGTTGACCATGTTGTTAATAACCGGACATGAGCTATCGCTCCTCTCAGGTGCGCAGCCTGTCTACCCACAGGTTTTTTCGCCTTACTTAAGAGACAAACTGAAACTCCCGTCACTCAATCAGCCGGAAAATTTTAATCTGTTTGCCGCAAAAAACAAAAATAGGGTATATTCAACTCCTACGAATGGATTCATTATCTGTGACAAAAGATATCCAAACAATTCGCTCAAAAAATAAGGTCTGCTATGATTTCATTTTCCGGATATATTCACTTGGAAATCGTATATGAATTTCCGAAATCCGTTATATACCGGGCACAGAGACAACTGGATAAACAGCCTGTAATCATCAAGTATTTTACAACTGAATTGACACAGGCCCAGTTAATCGGGCTGGAGAACCAACTTCAGTTTCAACAACAGCAGGAACTCTCAGTTGTCCCATCGTCCATTGATCTCATTATCATAAAAAACAATGTCGCAGTTGTCATGGAAGACAGCGGTGAAATGTATCTGTCTGTTATCCTGCTCAACAATCCCCTGAATCTGGACCTGTTTCTCGAATATGCTGCTAATATCACACGCAGTCTGAGCAAACTTCATCAGCATCATCTTGTACACAACGACATTCGACCTCACAACATACTGATCAGTAAAAAATCAGGTGCCGTATTTTTTACCGGACTCTGTGAACAGAAACATCCCCTTGGAGCCAACAGTATCAAGAGTCCCCTCAACCTGGATGACGATCATTTCGTTTACACATCTCCAGAACAGACCGGCCGCATTAATTGGACCATCGACCAGCGGAGCGATCTATACTCGCTGGGTGCTGTTTTTTACGAAATGTTGTCGGGGGAGGTCCCATTTAACTATAAAGATAGGTTGCGCACAATTCATGCGCACCTGGCATCTGAACCGAATACCCTTCTCCTATCCAGGCAGGACCTCCCCTACACAATCAATCAAATTGTACTCAAACTACTCTCCAAAGGGGGCGAAGACCGATATCAAAGTGCATCTGGCCTTTTGAAGGATCTGGAAAACTGCCGCACCCAATACAAGACCGAACGCTGGATTAAACCGTTTGAATTGGCTCGCAAGGATAACATTGACCGGTTCCAGATTCCATCAAAGCTCTACGGTGCGGAGAAAAACATGGTCACCCTGTTTGAATCTTTCAATCGGGTCTGCACCGGAAGCGTGGAGATGATGATTGTGAAGGGAAAAGCAGGTATGGGAAAAACATCCCTGGCAAAGGAACTTTCAGCCCTCGTCTATCAAAAAAATGGTTTCCTGGCCACGGGAAAATGTGAGGAACAGTTCCAAGACACTCCCTACTACCCTTTGATCAGCGCATTTCAAGCAATCGTACGCCAAATACTGACCGAAGACGAAGATAGCCGCAACAATTGGAAGAAGAAGTTTTTAGAGAGCTTTGCCCGCAACGGTCAGATGTTGATTAATTTTATTCCGGAAATAGAAGAGATCATTGGCCCGCAACCCAGGATCCCCATCCTTGATCCTGATGAGAGTCGCAATCGGCTGAATTATATCTTCAGACGTCTGGTGCAGGTCTTTACCCTGGAAGGCAAACCGCTGGTCATTTTTATCGACAGCTTCCATTGGGCCGATGCCGCAACAATTCAACTGATTCAAGCAGCACTCAGTGACATCAACAGTCGCTATGTATTCTTGATCATTGCTTATCAGGAGAGTCTGGTCATTCATTCCCACACGCTTTCCATTACCCTGGATGAGGTTTTGAAATCCGGGATCCATATTCAGGAAATTTCTGTCAATCCGTTGAACATTGAGGATATTTGCCTTCTGATCGAAGAAGCCCTTTTTTTTAAACAGGACTTTCATACACTCGCTCAACATATTCTCGACCAGACGGAGGGAAACCCTTATTTTGTAAAATTGCTCTTACAGACTTATCACGAAAAACAACTGATCCAGTTCGATTCTCAAAAAGGGTTATGGACATGGGACATCGATCAGATTCACAGTGCCGATATCTCCAATAACGTAGTCGATCTACTGAGGGATAAAATCAGAAACCTGCCCCATGAAGCCGGTCAACTGGTTATTCTGGCATCCTGTATTGGAAGGCAATTTGATTTGAACCTCTTAAGCAGTGCTTCTGAGCAGGATGAAAAAACTGCTTTCAAAAATCTCAAACCGGCAATTGATGCTGGCTTCATTCAACCTGTCAAAGATGCCCCACAGCATTCCGGTTCCGATACCCCGGCATCGAAGGTGGATCTGTTACAAAAACTTCAATTTTCTCACAGCCGTGTCCTGGACGCCGCATATTCGATGCTGGCAGAGCCGGATAAAAAAGCGACCCATCTCATGCTGGGGAGAATTTTGAAGAAAACAACAGCCGAGTGTGAGATTAACCAAAATCCATATGAAATTATCAATCAATTGAATGAAGGGAGTTCATTGATCGTAGAGAAAGTGGAAAGGTATGAGCTGGCGCGGCTGAATCTGTTGGCAGGCAGAAAATCAAAAACAACTGCCGCTTTTGAAACAGCCTGGCGTTATTTTAAAATTGGCTCCGATTTACTGACAGAAGATGCCTGGATCAATGAATATGAGCTGGCTAAAGATCTGTTGTTGAAACAATCGGAATGCGAATATTTTATCGGCAACACTGAAAAGTCCGAGCCGGTTTTCAACATGCTATTGCAGAACATCAAAACCGTGCAGGAAAAGGTTGAAGTTATCAACATCAAATTAAATCTGTATCAGAAGAACAACCAGCCTGAGAAAGCGCTGCAAATCGGTCTCGAATCTTTAGAGCTCCTTTTTAAAGAGCAGATACCCCCTAACGATCCTGAGATCAATATTGTCTCTGAGATAAAAATGCAGGATATCCAGCTCGATATTGGTCAGCAGAATATCAACAATTTGATTTACCTGCCATTGATGACTGACATCAACCACAAAGCCAAGATGGATCTTTTGACCGCCATCATTCCAGCAGCTTATAGTGTTCGACAAAATCTCTGGATTCTGCTCACCCTGAAAATGGTGGAACTGAGCCTGCAACATGGTAACACCGAAAGCTCTGCCTTTGGTTATATGAACTATGCCGTTATACTCTGCTCCGGTCTTCAAGACTACAAAACCGGTTATGCAGTGGGTAGGCTGGCACTGGACCTGAATAACAAATTTAACAGCGTTCATCTCATCAGCCAGCTGAATTTTCTTTTTGGGAGCAATATCAACCATTGGAAGGAAAAAGCGCTGGATAATTTGATCTACCTGAAACGATCATATCAAGCTGGTGTGGAGCACGGCGATTTCATGAGTGCAGGCAACAGCATCGATTTTCTGATGAAAACCCATATAATTGCTGGTTCGCCACTGGAAGAGATTCAAAAGGAAGCCAAAAAGCATCAGGATTTTGTCGATCAGTTGAATAGCCCCGAGCTAGAACATATGCTCAGCATATCAAAATTGATTTTACTGCTCAGGCATCAACAACCGGACACGAAGTCCTATCTGCCCAACCCCGATCGAACCAATAGAATTTTGAAGCCATTGATTGAAAGAAAAAACAATCCTCAACTTTTCTGGTTTTATCTTCTCTTCGCAAAAATTCACTACTTTTTTTATGACTTTCGCCGGGCACTCGAATTAATTCGAGAATCCAATAAGCTTCTGACAAGTTTTTCGGAGTTGGCCTTGCCTGAACACTATTTTTATCATTCCCTTATTCTGTTGGAAAACTACGCGGATTTCACGGAGGATGAGAAAAAACAAAGCTGGGACATCATCAAAACCAACAACGAGAAGCTCGCAGTTTTAGCAGAAGATTGTCCAATCAACTTCGAAAATAAACACCTGCTGATTTCTGCAATCATGTCTGGTATTTCAGGTAACTATATTAAAGCGACTGAACAATTTGACAATACCATCGAGTCAGCACGGAACAATGGATTCATCCACAATGAAGGTTTGGCAAACGAACTGACAGCCAAGTATTATCTCTCAAAAGGAAAAATAACTATCGCAACCGCCTATCTGAAAGAAGCCTGTCTCGCCTATACCCGCTGGGGTGCAACAATGAAAATTAAGCATCTGGAAGAGTCCTACCCTCAAATGCTGAAGAAAAGGAGACGTCTTGGAGACAATGCAACTTTGGATGAGCATAAACAGCTAAGCAACCCCTTCAGCCCGGAGTCTATCATTAAAGCCTCCCAGACTATCTCCAAAGAGATTGCAACGGAAAAGATCATTGAAAAACTACTGGAACTGCTGCTGGGTAATACAACAGCACAAAAAGCTATCTTTCTGATAGAGAAAGAGGGACAATTGAGCATCGTGGCCGAGGGCTTCAAGGACAGATATCCACAAATCATTCTAAAATCTACCCCACTGGATCAATACCCTGCTATCGCGCAAAGTGTCATTTATTATGTGATACGATCCAGAAAGTTGATTTCGCTGGATGATGCCAGAAAAGACGGGATGTTCGCCTATAACGAGTACATCAAAAATGAGAAACCCAAATCGATATTGTGTCTTCCAGTTCTGAACCGCAATAAGCTCAGCGGAATTGTCTATCTTGAAAACAATGCCATCGTCAACGCTTTCCAGGCCAAGCAGACTGATCTGATTATGCTTCTCATCTCCCAAATTGCTATATCATTAGAGAATTCACTGCTGTATGCCAATCTAGCAGATGTTACCGCAGAACTCTCCTCATCCAAACGCAAACTCGAACAACGGATCAAGATTCTGGAAGAAGAAATCTCCAGCAATTTCATATAGTTTTTTGTATTGATAATCTCTGAACAAGGTGTTATTTTCCGATCATAATTTGGCAGCCTAAAGAAGAACGAATCGTTGCAGCTCATATGGATCAGACGCTTTTTCTGGTTTTTTTGTTCTGCAACCACACGCAAAAATCAAGCGAGGAAAATGAGAATAGAAGAGAGTGTCCACGGCGGAATTGGTATCCTGTCCATTATTGGGGATCTGGCGGTGGAAGAGGCGGCTGAATTGAAAAAACTGACGACGCCGTACCTTGAAGAGAATAAATTTACAGGTTTGATCTGGAATCTGAAAAGCGTGCGCTATATTGACTCTTCCGGTTTGGGACTGATCGTCTCTTTCTTTAAATCTTTGAAGGGCTTAAATAAAAAATTTGCTTTAGCCGACCTGAACTCCAAAAGCAGGGAAATGCTCAACATTTCAAAGCTGGATAAGTTTCTGGTGATTGCCAAGAACAACGAATCTGCACTTAAAATCCTCCAGGATTAGTCAGCCACAAGGAATTCTTTTACTTTGACAATAGAACAGCTTTAGAAACACCCCCTCTTAGGGATCGTTCAAAAATAACTTCACATAATCTATCTTCAAAAGTCCTAAAATAACTGGACATTTTGCACATAGAATGTGAACTAATTTTTAAGCCGACCCTTAGAAATATCAAGTCACCAGCTTATTGATCAATTCCCCGGCTGACTTTCCCTTTTCCCTATACAGGTTAAGAATCTCCTCTCCGGTATTGCGCCACCGGGTTCTCCCTTTGTCGATCAGTTGAACCAGGCAGGATATATCCGACCCTTTCACCCAGTCCTGGTAGGCTTCGAACAATTCCGGATAGAGCGACTTCCTCATATCTGAGAAATTGGCGAAATAAAAATGGATGGAAGCCAACTGGTTGTTCTCCAACAAGGAAGGGAGTGTCATCAGACAGTCTGCAGCCAGATCCTTGACAGCACGTGCAATTATTTCAGTCTTTGAATGGGCAAAATCGATCAGCATATCCCCCCATTCATCACCCAGGGCCTTCTTCACTTTTCCTTCGCCAATCTCATGCAAAATCAGAGTGTTCAGTTCCGCATCAACCATGTTGCTCAACGACTGTTTTGGATTTTCACTAAAATCATAAAACGCCAAAGCCCGTCCCATGGAATTATCCCGTTTGGCCTGCCGCCATTCATCATATCGGGACCAGATCATGTTCTTCAGCGCGTCTTTACGGATAAAAACCGTCTGCTCCTGAAGCATCGCAGGAAAACCATAGAGTCCCCGAGCGAATTCATCGGTAGTGATCACAATCCTGAATCCCTCAATCAGTTCTATCTTTTCCAGCTTTGCCAGGAAAAACATAGGGATACCCCCGTAAGCCAATCCGCCACTGTAAACCAACTTCTCGGGGTTTAAAACACTGTTGATCTCATCTGTATTAAATGGATTGTAGGCTTTTCCATCCAGCAACAGGTCACCAAATTGCTCCTCTTCAAGGCCCTCCCAGTATTCTTCGACATCCCCGATCCAGGGTAGGATCTCTTCATTGGCAACTTGTGCAGAGAGAGCCAATCCATGCCACCAGCGGTAATAGTCCCACATTTTCATGAGATAAATACAGAGCCCAAAGTTCTGTGCGTTTTCAGAATCCACTAGATCACAATTTTTCTGGACTGCTCTCTTCAAGGTCTCAAAATCAATCATATCTTGCCCTGCTCCTTGTGAGCACAAATTTCTGTTTGGTCATTTTACAGCCACACCCACTGACTCCTTGCAGTCAGCGACATAACTGTGATATTTCCGAAGATGCCATCTTAGCACAAACCTTTTGGAAAATCGAATGCCGCAGAGCACCGCTTCAACCTGTCACAAAAAGGACGTCAATGGAAAGCCAAGTATACACGGAATGAAAATGGTTTTATTGGATTCCTGAAGTTTGATGATGGACATTTCATGTCAGTGAGTCCGGATGCCCCCAGCAGGACTCGAACCTGGAGCTGAGGATTTGGAGTGTTGCGAGATATCTCTTAAAACACTTTGTTATGATTGAGGATTTGTGGCGGGGGATGAAGTTGATTTTGGATTGGGAGTGGATTGAGGCATACCTTCAATCCAACATTTCACTCTCAATAGACTGATCTGACGTGCTATTAAAAGTCTATATCTGATATCTGAAGGTCGACTCGACTTCCTGAACGCCGATACCTTCACTGCATCTCTCAGTTTCGAAAAACAGCTCAATAGGTTTCAGCCAGCCGTTGCTAGCGGTTGTATTTCTTTTTCGATTTTTGCCTCAATCAGGTCTTCTGCCTTATCCAGCTCGTATTCCATTTGCAGTCCTAGCCAGAACTGAGGAGACATGTCAAAAAACCTGGCAAGCCTCAATGCAGTGTCTGCAGTTATACCGCGCTTTCCAAGAACAATCTCATTGATTCTCCTGGCTGGAACATGAAGTGCCATCGCCAGCTTGTTCTGACTTAAATCCAACGGTTTTAGAAACTCTTTGTTGAGAATTTCACCAGGGTGTAGTGGTGTCATTTTCTTGGTTTTCATTACTATCCTTTGTGATAATCTACAATTTCAACTTTTTCAGCATCACCGTTTTTCCACTCAAAACAGATTCGCCATTGATCAATGATTCTTATTGAGTATTGTCCTTTTCTGTCTCCTTTAAGCTTTTCAAATCTATTAGCTGGAGGAACACGCAAATCATTAATGCCAAATGCCCGGTTAATCATTCTAAGCTTTCTGAATGCTATTCTTTGGATATTTTCCGGGTATCGGCGCGGATGAAACCGTTTGTATACTTTTTCAGTCTCTTTATCGTTGAATGATTGTATCATATAACGAAGCTATCACCAATAACGTTTAAGGTTAACGTCAACCGTTAACGAAAAGTTAATTTATAGTCCTTATCAATCTGCATTAAAAAAGTTGGACTCAGAATGGCCAAGAAAAGAAATTTGAAGACATGGTGAACCATCGTCTTGATGTAGATGCCAAAGCCAAATTGCTCAAAGACGTTCGATATACACCTGCCTGGATCGCTGATATTTTTCACCAACTATCCGCTAGAGGAGACTCTGACTGAAGGCGTTTATTCAGTTGCCAGAGGAGCGCCGTCGCTTGGTATTCAGCCAAACGGGAGCACAACTAAACCTGGTAGATGTGGCCGTTGAAAAAGATTTCTGGGTCTGCTGGATGCTCAATCAGTTGTTTCAACACCCAATATGGGGAAAACACCTCACATTTAAAGGAGGAACCTCGCTTTCAAAAGGGTGGAAACTCATCGAGCACTTTTCAGAAGACATGGATATTGTCATTAGTCGGGCCGCAATCGGATTCGAAGGAGATAAGGCTCCTGAAGCTGCTCCCAGTAAAAAACAGACAAAAAAACGGCTCAATGAGTTACGCAATGCCTGTCAACAGTGACTGCAAAATGTCCAGCTTTAAGGACTTTTGTAGTTAGTCTATGTGGACTTATTTATAAACGAGCGACGTGTTTCTATAACACAAATGAGAAACACTTGGATCCCTAAGATGAAAGTTATAAGCGATCTTGATGTAGATTATTCAATGCACCCTCGTTATTTGGGTCGGACCGAGCTAAGAGTCCATTAATAGCGGATATAAATTCGGCTGTCAGCGACTATCATCCTTTCTTCGACGCATTCAAACTGCCAATTGCAAAGGCGTCCCTAAGTTTTTTGTGGTTTATTTCTCCTTGACAATAAGACCTGGTCTGGTCAGACTATATATAAGAAAACCGAAGGAATCAGGTTCTAATTTTTATTAAGGAGGTTCGCTGATGCAGATAACTAATATTTCAGAAGCAAAAGCACAATTATCAAGTCTAATTGAAAGGGTCTCCTCAGGTGAGGATATTATTATAGGTAAAGCTGGAAAGCCCGTAGCAAGACTGATTCGATATGAGAACAACAGAAGGCCTCGACGACCTGGGGCATTAAAGGGAAAAATCAAAATTGCTGAAGATTTCGACGAACTTCCAGACGATATCGCAAGCGAATTTGGAATGGAGATTAAATGAATCTCTTTTTAGACACGCATGTCCTTTTGTGGTGGCTTGATGATAATTCTCGTTTATCAAAACAGGCGAAAAATTATATTGCCGACGTTGACAACATCATTTTTGTAAGCGCAGTAGTCATTTGGGAGATTCGCATTAAGGAAGCATTGGGTAAATTGGAGATCGCAGCGGATTTTTTTAACATCGTTAAACAGCAGGGATTTGAAATACTATCAATCACAGCTCAACATGCAAACAAAGTAGGTGATATTCCTATGCACCATCGCGATCCTTTTGACAGAATGCTAATTGCCCAGGCTATTGAAGAAAGCTTAACCATCGTGACACATGACCGTGCCTTTAAGGCGTATGAAATCCCATTAATTGAAGCCTAAGGGTCGGCTCAAAAATTACTTGGCATTCTGTCGGCAAAATGTCCGGTCTTTTGGGGACTTTTGCCGACAGCTTATGCCAAGTTATTTTTGTACGATCCCTAAGACAAAAAATACTATTTTAAAAAAAGAGCGAGCAGGTAGGGAACGTTGTTGACAGAGCGGGTTGAGAATATCAATTGACGGATACCGCCAAATCAATGCTTTCCCTTCGCAATAGATCCTGTAAAGCAAGCTGAATCCAGAACGCTTCCGGTTCTTTCAGCTTTCTGGCTACTTTAGCTACCCTGCTTGGCGTTGGTATTCGGCGTTTATTTTCGATGTCACAATGGAAGCCTTTGGCGTCTCTTCGCAAACTCAAACTTGAATGGTAAAGGGTCGGCTAAAATGTTATTTCACGTTCTGTTTGTAAAATGTCCGGCTTTAAGGACTTTTGTAAACAGATTAGGTGACGTTATTGATAAACGATCCTTTAAGGATCGGCTTAGAAATTAGGCAAGTGTTTCTCATTTGCGTCAAAAAAAGGGGTCAAAAAAGGGGTCTGCTTTTGACTTTTGACTAGTGTTCGGACAAACTGATCAATCCTTCTCGAAATCCGAATAAAACCCCTCAATCTTGCCCTGCTCTTACATAAAGGATTTCAGCCAAGTGGCCAAAAATGGATTTGAAAATGAGTAGTGATTTGCTTTCTTAAAAATAATCCGCCTGTCCGTAAGCTTTTTTATCGCCGCATTGACCGAAGAAGGCTGACCAATGCCGGAAAGTTTGAGGAAATCCGCGGAATTCAATTGACAACCAGGGTATTTAGCCAATCCAGTAAGCGTTTTTTGCTGGTTGTGACTTAAACTGCTGAGAACCATTTCATAAGACCGGTGTTCCCTGGCAAATATTAGCTGCAGCGCCTTTGGAATGGCATCGTCGTCAATGACCTCATTTTCAGCACTAACGCTCCATAAAGCCTCACAAAACTGGAGAATATCACCACTGACATTGGCAGTGATCTCAAAAATTTTAGACAATACTTCCTTCTTTATGGATCTTTTTGCCAGTCTGAATTTTTTTATGATAAAACTGGAAAACACACCTTGCTCAATTGGTGAGATAGTGATCGGTATAGCCGACTTAAAAAACGGAGATTCAGAATCGGAAAAGATATTATCCATTTCATTCCGGATGCTTCCAGCAAATATATACGATAACTGGTCGTGATATTGAATCTTAGATCGTAAGGTGGCCAAAAGCCAGGGAGCATCCTCGATTTTTAATATATCCTGGAACTCATCAAAAAAAACAACCATCTTCTTTTTCTTACCGATTGTTTTAATCAATTCGAAAATTTCTTCTATGGACTCCGGCGTCACTGATACAGCCCGATCGAATGAAACCGCCGGTAAATTTGTCAGTGGATCCATACTGATCTGAGGTCTTAAATGTGTGAAAAACTGGACAAGATTTCCCAGAAAACTGGCTTTGTTTTCTAACAAAATGAGCTGCTTGATAATCCTGGAACATAACTCCTCAGGAGTTCTCAAAGCCAAAAGATCAACCACCAAAAGGCGATGGGACTTCATCCTTTTGATGGTTTCAAAAACCAAGGATGTTTTCCCAATCCGTCTTTCGCCCTGAACATAAGTATTTTGTGATGACAAAACGAATGTTTTAATTTCTTCAATGGATTCAGTTCGCCCACAAAAATCCTTCCCACTGACGACTACACCATATTTGAATGGAATCATTGATCATAAACCTTTTCAACAGGATTACAATGTTTGTATTACACAAAACACGTTGCGTAAATTATGTAACGTTCTTTTTGTAAGACTATCTTGAAGAAAAGTAGTTGTCAAATTCAAAGGAGAAGAGGGGTATGAAGAAAAATTGTTTACCGTCTCCCATTCCGTGCTGCGTCTCGCGCTG
>JABGPJ010000107.1 GCA_018645005.1 Deltaproteobacteria bacterium
ACTACTCACTACATTTCCGGAGCCGAGGGGGTTATGATTCAAAACGATGGAAAACAGGACGTTTTCCAACAGCTCCAGGGATGGATTCATGCGTGTTTTGAATCATAATCCCCTCGGCGGAGCGGGTGCTTGAACTGTTGCAAATCAATTAGTGTTGTTTGGCCCTTATTTCTGCAAAGAAAAGTAGTGTCTCAAAAGTGTTTAGAATTCATTTTTGTGAGACACTCATGTCGACCCCATTTTGATCACAAACCCCCTCAAGCCTATTTTTATTAGCATACAACGATTAATTCCCAGCCTAAAATCAGCCTCATCAAAAAGTGTCCATAATTACTGAAGATATTATCCCTGGACACAAAAAAGGTGTTTTTCTGACACATCACCGCAAGGCAATGATATATAAGTCTAAATCACCCATAACTGTTCTCCAGCCAGTTGGCATGTTTCATGCTGAAAGAGAAACCGTTAAATAATTAGTTTTAGCAGACTCGGGTCTCAAACCGTTTAAAAACATTGTGAAATGACTGAGAGTAAAAAAGAGTTGATTGATAAAAATCTGCATAGAGTCATCGACCTTTGTTATGAAATGCTTGAATTAGCCGACCATGGAGATCTTTTTCGGACGGACAATGGATGTGGTATTCTCTTTGGAATTCTCAGAGATGACGCCTATAAAATAAGAAGAATCGCCGAACAAGAGATAAAGGTTCATGACGCACGGAACAAGCGAGGTAAGAAACCGGAGTGATCTCATTCTGTTTTATATGAACCGCATTATCAAGGACATACGCAAATCGGTTATTTTTCGTTAATCAAAAAAAATGAGTATAACGAACAAAGTGTTAATAGTTGATGATGAAGAGGATGTCCTAATCTACTTAACCGCTCTTTTCAGGGAACACGGTTTTGAAACTGTGACTGCAGAAGATGGGAATAGTGCCTTATTAGTTGCCAAGGTCGAAAAACCAGACATCATTACTTTGGACATCACCATGCCGGAACAATCTGGAATTAAAACCTACCGGATATTGAAAGATGACGATGAACTAAATGCTATTCCAATAATATTTGTTACAGCCATCGGAGATTCAGTTGGCGTCATCAAGAAACAATTGGACGGTTATCCTGATCCGGAAGGCTTTATTGGGAAACCCATTGAGCACGACAAACTGATACAGATGGCAAGAAGGTTAGTGACAGGTTCATGAAACCTGACGAGTTAGTTGATGTTTTTTGAGTACGTATTTTTTCATTATAGCTTTAAATTGGTTAATTTGGACTGACCAACCGAATTGTGCAATCGGTTTATGGGCTATTCGTTTGCTACTGGTGCATAACAAAAAACAAGCCAAGGAGATTACATGAAAAAACTGGTGATTTTAGGTTCCGGAGCTGGTGGAACCATGGTTGCTGCGAAAATGCGCAAACAACTGAGTCCTAGTGAGTGGGATATAACAATTATTGATAATGATGATATTCACCATTATCAACCTGGCTGGTTGTTCATCCCTTTTGGTATATATAGCGCACAAGACTGCATGAAACCGAAAAGAGACTTTATTCCAAAAGGTGTAAATTTTGTGCTGGATGAGATTGTGGGTCTGCAAACCGATAAAAAGGTGGTTGAGTGTAAAAAAGGGAAGTACAGCTACGATTGGCTCGTTGTTGCTACCGGTTGCAAAATTGCACCCGAAGAGGTTGAAGGCTTGGAAAAATGGAAGCCGGATGTAAAATCAGATATTCACACTTTTTACACTTTGCCTGCAGCAGAGGCTCTTTTTGGGAGACTGAAGACATTTACTTCCGGACGTCTCGTTTTCTGCATCCCTGAGGTGCCATTCAAATGCCCGGTTGCTCCCATTGAGTTCCTGTTCATGGCAGACTCTTTTTTCAAAAAACAGGGCACCCGGGATCAGATCGAGATCGAACTGGTGACCCCTCAAGATGGCATTTTCACCAAACCGATCGCCACCGGAATCCTGGCAGAACAGGCATTGGCCAGAGACATCAAAACCACTGTTAACTGGGATCTTGCAGTGGTTAATCAAGAAGAAAAGTTCTTGGAATCACACACAGGTGATAAAGTGAACTACGATCTGGTGGTTTCCACAATGCCCAATATGGGATCACAATATGTTGATGATTCAGGGCTTGGGGATGGTGCGGGTTATGTGATCACAGAACATGGGACTTTACGGGCAAAACAGGCCGAAAGTATTTACGTTGTTGGAGATGCGACAAACGTTCCCACCTCAAAAGCAGGATCAGTTGCTCACTTTGAAGCTGAAATTCTGGCAGAGAATCTGACACTTGAAATTCTGGGTCAGGAACCAAAAGCAGCTTTTGATGGCCATTCCACCTGTTTTATCTGCTCTGGAAATGAAAAGGCATTTCTGATTGATTTTAACTACAAAACTGAACCACTTCCGGGGAAATTTCCGTTTCCAGGCTTAGGTCCATTTGAGCTGCTCGGCGAGAGTGTTTTTAACTACTGGGGAAAAATGATGTTTAAATGGGTTTACTGGAACCTATTGTTAACTGGGCAGGAATTACCAATTGAACCTCAAATGATAATGGCTGGCAAACATCAGCCAAGGGTGATGTCAAACGGAAGTAAGTAGCCAGCTGCGGAGAAAATCATGAATAATGAAGAATTAATACTGGAGAAAATCAGCAATATAGAAGCACAGCTCGAACCCTTGGTTAAACCGGTGCTCAGGAATCAGGAACTCAAAGATGATTTGATGCCCATAATGAACCAGGGCATGGCCATGTTGATCAATGAACTCCTTGATGTCGGTTCGAGCTTTGATTTGAGTGAATTTTTTGAATTGATCAAACAGGTGATGAGATCCACCAATAACATTCATTATAGCCTGAAGCAACTGGGCAATGTCATCGAGTTTATTCAGGATGTCGAACCGCTGCTTAAGTCAGCTGTGCCCCAGTTAATCGGTTATCTGGATGATCTTGAAAAAAGAGGTGTTCTGAGGATTATCGTATCCGCTTTGGATGTTCGAGCGAAAGTTGCTAAAGCCTATAGCGGTGAAGACATTGACGCTATTGGTGATGGATTTGTAGTCATGATTGGTCTTGCTAAACAATTAAATGACCCAAAGACCGTCGAGCTGATTGAAAAACTGATGGGAATTCCTCAGAATCTTGATCTGAAAAATGTCAAGAGTGCTGGCATAGGCAAATTGCTGACTGCTGGTTTCGATAGTGAGATCAAGGCAGGATTAGGGGTGATGCTGGAACTGACAAAGGCCATGGGTAAATTGAAGTCATAAAGCGGTTGGAAGGGGTTCAATAAACCAGTTGCTGTATCAGCTGCCTGGTTTAATTGCCATGGTGTACTGTCAACTGTATGCCATGTCTCACACCCCCTTCATCCAGATGTGACATTGGATGAGGAACGAAAGAACGATGTTTCAGACTTTTATAACCCTTTGTCAATGGTTGCCACCTTTCGATTGCCAGCCCCTCAAAAAAAGGAGAAAAAATGGTACACGCTTCAGAAAAAAAAGTACTGGTCGTAGATGATGAACCGGATATTAGAATATTTGTGCGCGCTTGCTTAGAAGAGGCCGGATTTTCTGTCGATGATGCAATTGATGGTTTGGATGCACTGAATAAAATCACCGGCAGTAAACCAGACTTGATTACACTGGACCTGATGATGCCAAGAAAATCAGGAGTCGCTCTGCTGCGCAACTTGAAGAAAAGTGATGAATGGTGCGACATTCCCATCATTATCATCACCGCTCATGCGAGTGATTCGTTTGGTAACAAATATATGAGAGAACTCAATGCCCTTGAGTCTCATCTCAGACCTCAACATATAATGGAAAAGCCAATCATTCCATCAAAGCTGGTGTCTGTTGTCAGCTCTCTCTTATCCGTGCAAACAAATATATCAGAAGGGGATGAACGAGACAGTGTGATTGACCTGATCAGATCAGCTGATCAAGGTAAGTTGGATGAAATAAAGAAACTGTTTTCTTGAATATCCGATACATTCTGTGTTGGGATGAGTCGATATAATTTATGAAACGCAAAATGATTCATCGAGAAGCGGTACGCCAATGTTCACTTCATTAAAAATAACAGACCGCAAGCTGAAAAATAGGTGATTTTTATGGGAGAGTTTAAAAAACCGACAGGAAACGGCAGGTTTTCCATAAACAGCTTTGGATATATTGTAGAGGGAAATCAAGCTTGTGCTGACATTTTAGGTGTTGATAAGGAAACCCTGATAAAAACGAAAATATTCAGGTATATCAAACGTGAATATAAAAAGCTGTTTTATCAGCACTGTCAAAAAGTGTTAGAGTTGTTGGAAAGGCAGAATTGTCAAGTGAAATTGGTTAACAAGGCCGGAACTGATTTTCCCATCCGTCTTCAGAGCATCACCGGATTTGATCAGGATGGGAATCGGCTTATCGAGTGCGAGCTGATGGTGGATTAAGTCGTTCTTTCCCATCTTGATTGGTTGTTTGTGGCTATGTTTCTGAAGCCCAGCTTCGAAAGGCGCCTGTGACTAAACTAACCGCTTCAGACAGGGAGGCGGCCGCCAACTCATGATACTCTTCCGGTATGTATCCATAAGCTTCAGCTTTCACAGTGTGGATCAGGTACGGTATATCGTCGAGCCTGTTTTGATGCTTGTGAAAGACATCCTTCCATAAAATCATCAGCCCATTTCATACCGATGGCATCACCAGTGATGATATTTTTATTACATTCTAAAAAAACCTTGCTCTCTGAGCAAGGTCTGGTTTAAAGGCTTTGCCAGTTCTTTTTCGTCGTATTGCTTGCCATATGATGCGTAATGTCTGCGTTTTGATGCGAAACAAAAGAGTAAACCATGCCCTCTGGGCTTAAAACAATACCGGCCCCTTTGGGGTCGGTTTTTTATTAGTTTCATCCAGTATGGAGATGTGGTCATCATTCAGCTTTCTGTAAAAACCTAACCGGACGTAGCTGCTTGAAAATATGAAAGTAACAATTAAAAAATCAAAAACAAAGGTGCTGCTGACGGTCAAGTGCAAAGATATGAAAAATCCGAAGCAACAACGGTCACAGTTTGACCAGACACTGGCGTCAAATAGCTGGATGCTGCAGGAAAACAAAAAATCGGATGTGCATGAGGATGGAACCGTGACCACGGTTTCTATCTGGGGGCGTACATTCGGCCATCGCAAATCAGAAAATGAGATAGAAAAGATGACTGGAAACCTGCTGAAGCGTGCAGCCAGGTATGCCGACATAGACATCTATCAGTCAGATTTTCAGTATGAAAAAGTCCCGGAAGATGCCGAGGCGTTTAAACTGGCAGCTGTCTTGTTTTCTGATGATTAAAAGAACTGATTCAAAATGCGGTTTTGGTTCCGGGGGTTTGCTTTTATTCGATATTCGACGAGCGACTGCCACTATCGGACAGGAGATGGGTTAGTCTTTTGTCTATCGACTGGGCTGATTCCGTATATATATGATTCTTGGTCAAATCGAGTTTCGCCACATGTTTCATGGCTCTGATACTGGCCACCAACATTGCTTTTTGCTCTCCGCTTTCAAAGTTTCCAAATGTCGACAGCGTGGTCCGGCTGAGATGGAAAAAAGGATCTGCTTCAAAACTCTGTTTGATAGGTTGATTGGCCATTTTTTGAATGTTGCTGGTACTGATCTGGAAGATTTGGCGGCCCAGGGTGCGTTGACGTTCGCTGTCTTCTTCTTGAATGGCTGCATTCAATTGGGTAAAAAGGTGGGTAACCTTGATCGAGTTTTTTCTGAGAAAAAGAGGCAGAGTTGACTCCGGCGCCAATTTAAGAATCGAATCAACCAGTGGATACAAAATGGGGATTCTAGCGAAAATTTCTGTCATTGCTAAAGTGTAGAAAAGCGTCTCACGGGATTCCGCTGGTCCAGAGATCACTTTGTAATCACTTTTCTCCACATTTTTACCTGCTGTCTGAATGTCAGTAAAAACCCAGGGAATCGTGTAACTTGATGATTTAAATTTACCTTTGACCTGCTGTAAAACCTTTGTCGCCCTGGATTTTTCATCGAGAATGCTGTCGCAAAGCTTAATTGTCGTTGCCAATTTCTTCAGTTGTCCCTTATGTCTACCGCTTTCCCTCAAGAGTTTGTAGATTGCTATCTGAAACCGTTTGATCCGTGACAGATATTCAAAATAGATTGTAAAGAAGCTCTCTACGTTGTACAGGCTGATACCATCACTTATCAAAGAAATGGCGGCTTCTTTGGTAGCAGATTTAAGTCCTTTCAGCACCTCCTTGCGATTGGATGAGTTTAATATCATTTTGTAGGTACAGAAAGCAGAGAGCATGAGCAATGATGTATTCGTAGCAAATTTGTTCCCCAGCATCTGGATTTTTATACGTGCCTGTCCAGGTGCACTTTCTGATTCCTGTCTGAGTTTGCTCATCTCCTCTTCAGAGACTTCCTTCTTCTTGAAAAAACTGAGGACGCTTTTTTTAGATCTGCCTGTGAGCGTCGGTTCCAGTTTCCAGTAGTCGTCTTTAAATGGCAACGGCAGTTCCAAGGCAATCTTTACATCCGCCAGCATTTTTGCGTCTGCATTGTCAGTGGATTTTTTAACAGGGGTTTTCTGTACCTCCTTGGTTTTATCTTCTGTGGTCGTTTGTTCGGTCATATACGCGTGCTCCAATCACTGTTTCTTGGATCTATTTTAGCGATAGTGTAAATGTCAGGAATATTCTCTATTCAACACTTTTGATCTTATTTCTGTCAATTCTATAAATATTCGCATAAATATACAATCTGTTTTCGATAAATCAACCGTGGACAGATCCGTTTGCTCTGTATCAAACTAAACTCCTGGAAATAAACATGAAAAAGAGGGCATCAAAAGCTCTGGGGGAAAACCATCTATTTGCAGAATTTAGCCAGCTATCTATTTCAACAAGATTTTCCAGAAAGTTGGTTCTTTATAGTGATTTTTTTATTCCTCAGGTGTGGCGCTTAATGTCTGTTACGAGAATTGTTTTCAGAGCTGTTTTTTCGCCCTCAACCCCTTTTGGTTGCATAATTAATAGGGTTCGGCATGAAAAAAGCGTTCTGGATAATTCAATTCTAAATTTATTGGATGACCTATGCTGACCATTTTACTGCTTTATCTTTGTATTGGTGTTGTTGTCGGTTTTTTGGCCGGGTTGCTCGGTATTGGCGGTGGAATCATTATTGTACCGACGATGGTCTTCAGCCTCAACTGGCAGGGAGTACCCCATGAACTGGTCATGCACCTGGCACTTGGGACGTCTCTGGCCAGTATTCTATTTACATCTGTTTCCAGCTTCCGCGCACATCATAAGCGGGGAGCCGTACATTGGGATATGGTACGTCGGATTGTCCTGGGAATATTAACCGGGACATTTCTAGGCTCAGTCATCGCCGCCCGCATGGGAACTGATCTGTTGAAAGGCTTCCTGGTAATTTTTCTGTATGGTGTGGCTGTTCAGTTGCTGATGAACAGAGAACCGAAAGCGTCACGTGCGGTTCCAGGTCATGTGGGCATGTTTGGAGTAGGCAACGGAATCGGTGTGATATCTGCTATGGTGGGAATCGGTGGTGGGACCCTTTCAGTGCCATTTATGGTCTGGTGTAATTTATCGTTGCGTCACGCCATTGGGACATCGGCGGCCATCGGTTTCCCGATCGCCCTTGCCGGGGCGATCGGTTATATCTTTAATGGGCTGGGAAATGTGAATCTGCCAGAATACAGCCTCGGCTATGTCTATCTACCTGGAATGTTGGGCGTTGCCTGTACCAGTATGCTGACCGCTCCGTTGGGAGTGAGACTCGCCCATCGTCTTCCGATGAACAATCTCAAAAAAGTCTTCGCTATTTTGCTTTTGGTGGTTGCGACAAGGATGCTGATCGGATCCATTCAGAATTTGATGGGTTAGGCTCTAAATCAATTCTTAAACAGTGCCCGGGGAAAACACCTTGTTTTAGAAAGCCACAACAAAAGGGATTCATATGCCGACCGTACTTTGTTTTTTACTCTTGCTGATGGGTAACTTTTCGTTCCTTCCCGGAGCCACACAAGCGGGGACTGTCCCAAAAGTGGCTCTGAAGAACCTTGCTTTGACAGAACGACTCTCATTCGAAATCAGCCTGGTGACTTTTTCCCCTGGTGACAACCTTTTTGAATGGTTCGGACACACGGTCCTGGCAGTAGAGAACCTTCGCACCGGAAAGTCAGTTGCCTATAGTTTTGGGGGTTTTTCCTTCGGTACAGACGATTTATTGATGTTTTTCATGGGGAAATTCATATTCTGGACATATACGGAAGACACCCGTCAGCTGCTGCATCGTTATCAGAAAAAAGGACGGCACATCGTGATTCAGAAACTCAACCTGTCCGCCCAACAAACAACCAACATCAGAAAGCGTTTACAGTTGTCCATGCAGCCGCAGAATAGGTTTTATACCTATGACCATTTCAGGGACAACTGCGCCACCCGACTACGTGATATTGTAAATGAAGCGCTAGGGGATACTATCAGGGCACAGTCCGCTACAGATACAGGGAAAACTATCAGGGACTATATTCAACGCATGACAGCCCATCAGCCGATCTTGAATTTTCTGCTGCACTTCGTTCTCAGCGACGGTGTTGATCAACCGGTCTCACACTGGGAAACGATGTTCCTGCCGGACCGTTTGATGACAGTGTTTCAAAACAGCATCAATCCAGAAATGGGGCGGCCGCTGGTCAGTGCGCGAGAGGAGCAGCTCCCCCACTATAAATCCCCTTTCTTTAGTGAAAAGATCAATATCCCTCAGACGTCAGGTAGGGAATGGCTTGCAGGTCTCAGCCTTGGGTCGATGTTTGCTATTCTGGCTCTAATGTATTTGAAAAAGATAACCCGCCTGTCGGCCTCAGCCTATCCGCTTGTAATTGCGTTTTTTGGGGCTGTTTTTGGCTTGCTGGGGGTGGTTCTCTTTTTCATGGCTGTGATTGCTGATCACACGGACGTTTTCTGGAACGAGAACTTTTTCCTGCTCAACCCATTGACCTTCACCTTGCTGCCACTGGGTCTGCTAAAGATTTTTGGAAAAGCTGGACGACTATTTGCCGTTGTTTCGCTGCTCTGCGGCACCCTGGGGGTTGTTGGTGTTGTTTTGAAAGTTCTGCCTGCTTTCGATCAGGGAAACGGACAGCAGATCCGGATCCTGCTACCGATGCTGATTATTATGGGCATAACCGGATTTTTTGAGTTGAAAAAGCAATCTCCCAAGGTTAGTGATTGATAAATCAATTGAAAGTATTTAAACTTGGAGCGAACTTTTTATTGAAATCCCGAACCATCTCGCTGCGGGTCCAGCGATTCAGGGTTCAGACAGGTGGAATTTCGGGTATTTCAGTTCACTGGGATCATCCTGCAACTTGTCCAATCGACTGAAACAGATTCATGCCAGTCACTTTAGATAGTACCCGTCCCGTCGAGGGGATCACGATTCAAAACACGCATGAATCCATCCCAGGAGCCAAGTGTTTCGTCAGAAACGCGTTGGCGAAAACGTCCTGTTTTCCATCGTTTTGAATCATGATCCCCTCGGCTCAGGCAAAGTGGTGAATAGTTACAATTTTTAACAAATTAGTATATTAAAAGGGGATTTTGATGGAGTACAGACCTTTTGGGAAACTGGGTTGGGATGTTTCAGTTCTGGGATTTGGTGCCATGCGACTACCCATCATCGACGGTGATTCATCGAAAATCGATGAGCCAGAGGCAACACGGATGCTGCACTATGCCATTGATAAGGGTGTCAATTATATCGATACAGCGTATATATATCATGGTGGAAACAGCGAAAAATTTCTGGGACATGCTCTGAAGGATGGTTACCGGGAAAAAGTTAAAATTGCGACAAAGTTGCCCTCCTGGATTGTTAATGAGAGTAAAGATTTTGATAGTCTTCTGGATGATCAGCTCAAACGGCTGCAGACAGAGACGATCGATGTCTACCTGCTTCACGGATTGAACCATACTCAATGGCCGAAGTTGCGCGATCTTGGTGTTCTGGAGTGGGCTGAAAAAGCCAGGCAGGACGGACGTATCCGACACCTGGGTTTCTCGTTTCACGATTCAGTGGAAGTTTTTAAGGAGATTGTCGACGCTTATGACAGTTGGGAAGTCTGTCAGACTCAGTATAACTATATGGATATTGAATTTCAGGCGGGTGTGGAGGGCTTACGCTATGCCGCCGATCGAGGGCTGGCAACCGTTATCATGGAGCCTCTGCGCGGTGGACAGTTGACCAAGCGGCCGCCGGATGTGATCGCATCCATGTTGGAGGCTACTTCAACTAAACGCTCCCAGGCAGACTGGGCCCTGCAATGGATCTGGAATCAGCCAGAGGTGTCAGTCATTCTGAGCGGGATGACAATGATGGAACATGTGGAAGAGAATATTGAAAGTGCGCAAAAAGCAACCATTGACGCGATGACTGCTAGCCAACTGCAGTTGATCGATGACATCAGGGTTGAGTATCTGAAAACCACACCGATCTCCTGTACCAGTTGCCAATATTGCATTCCCTGCCCGGAGGGGGTGCAAATATTTCAGATCTTTGAACTGTACAACGATGGCCAACGTTATAAAGACGATGTCCGGCCGCGTATGGTCTACAAGAATTTTCTGGGCGGAAAACAAGCTGATGCGTGTGCAGAGTGTCACGAATGCGAAGATGTCTGTCCCCAGGAGATTCCCATCGTTGAGTGGCTGAAAACCTGTCACGGTTGGATGATGTCTAAGTCATAATATTAAATTAACTTATTGATACAATTCCACATCAAAGACTTCAATGTTTTGTAATAACCCAGAAGTGACGCTACTTAGATGGCCAACCAGCTCTGAACTTGAGTTTTTCATAAGGTTCCAGTAGCCCATAGTGGTCTTTGCATCTTCATGCCCAACCATATCTTGAACCATCAAGATCGGGTGGCCTTGGGCAAGAAGGAGAGTAATTGCCCATCCCCTTAGTGAATGAAAAGGCTTTATTCCAGATATCCCCAATCTAGCAACCCGCTATTTACGGTCTTGACGTAATCCATCGGGTGTATTGTAAAGCAGAGTCCGGGAAACATGGAATTATTTTGAAACAGTCTGCTCAGATAACCCTGCCGATATGGGAAGCTCGGATTGTAGTTGTAACTCAGTCCAAAAAACTGGTCCAACAGGATTACGAAAAGACTTGCAATCTATGGCCTGAAGGGATGCATCTTTTCGGTATCAATTCAGCCGGTTTGAGAAAAAGGGCAACTAAAAGCCAGGTTCCTTTTTTTGGGATCCAGAGTGTTTATAAAAATGCCAAAGCGATCGATAAAGTTAATCTTCTGATCGTTGACGAATGCCATCGTATAGAGCTGAAGAAGTCAAAACAGTATCGGACTTTCATTAATGTTCTGCTTGAAATCAACCCGAATATGCGTGTTTGTGGCCTCACTGCAACCCCATTCCGAATGAAAACAGGTTTGATCTACGGACCTTCACAGGACCAACTATTCGATGACCTGGTTTATAAAGCCAACACGAAAGAACTGATTGCTCAAGGCTACATCTCCAAACCTGTTTGTCCTGGTACCGGACTTGTTCAAGACCTGGATAAAGTAAGGATTAGGAGTGATGAATTCGTCGAGGAAGATCTGGACCCAATCTTTCAAGACAATGAGCTGATTAGAAAGTAGATATCAGTCACCTTGAAGTGAGCGGCTGGCCAGGAATCGATCGCCGTATTCGCTATCAATATTGAACATGCTGAAAAGATCGCGGCTGAACTGAGACGACAGGGACAGACGGTAGCGGTTGTTCATTCGAAAATCGATGGTGATGATGAAAAGATCATTAAGGACTTTGAAACTGGTAAGTACCGCTTTCTGGTCAGTGTCAATATGTTTGTTGAAGGCTTCGATTCTCCTCAGATATCAGCCATTTTGGACATAAAACCGACAATGAGCGTCGGGCGATATGTCCAGATTTACGGTAGAGGTTTCAGACTTCATCCGGATCCATCAATCACTGACTTCCTGGTATTCGATTTTTCAGGCAATGTCGGCCGGCATGGTCCGGTTGATCAGATTACTCCAGAAGAGGTTGTCAAACGGATAAAGAAACAAGGAGCCCCACGAAAGCAATGTGAAAGGTGTAGTGAATTCAACCATGCCCGGGTCAAAGCTTGCTCTTATTGTGGATGGCGTTATCCTCTTCCGGAAGCAGAGGATAACACCAATGAAACAGCCGCCAATATTTCAATCATTTCAAAACCCCGTTGGTTTGATGTGTCTAATCTCAACTGTGCTCCAGCTAAAAACGATCCTGCAATAGTTGTTCATTATTATTGTAAGGGTAAGAAATTCACCAAAAAGGTTCAGTTTGACGATGATGGATTGGTATGGCTTATTCCGATGAACTATACGATATCTTCAGGAATACTGCCATATTACTCAACAATACCGACACCCAGCATAAAGCCAACGAAAGCTAATGAAACTCAAATACATCCACTTTCAGCTACTTGAAAAGAAGACGAAGACGAACGTCTATCTGTGCCTGAATAACAAATCAAAGGATTGTCTCGGGCCTATCAAATGGTACCCATCCTGGAGGCAGTATTGCTTTTTTCCTTCCGTTAATACTGTATTCAATAAAGGATGTATGGAAGATATCAATGGATTTATTGACCAGGTGGAAACTGAAAGGAAAACTACAAATGGTAAAAGATCATAACCCGGAGTTATCTGCCAAATGCAGAGAGATCGTTGAATGTGACATAGCCAGAATATCAAAATTAGGCGATAAGTTATTCTTGATTATTGGTTTTAATCGAAGTACCAAAGATGATGAAGGCCAATGGTACGAACATTTTCAAGATAAGGATGGAGAATACAGACATAAGCCAAGGGATTGGGATTATGTTGCTGAAAAAGTGGTTGCATCTGGGAAAACAGAAGTGGAATTAATCGTCTCAACTGAAGAATATAAGCGGTTATGCGAAATGACGATATGGGAATTCTTAACAGAGAAAACCAGGAGCCTGTCTCACCTTTCGTGGACAAACAAGTAAACAGATGTTCTATCTTCCTAATAATTTTGGCTAAATGATTGCATTTCGTTGTTTCAGTCAGTTGACAAATAGAGTAAGATGGTATTCAATACGTCTTGGCTTTAAATAAAATCTGGGATAAAATGAGTACAAGCAGAAATTTGAGAAGAAAAGCAGAACGGGAAAAAGGGAAAAAGCCTTTAACCGGCACAGGGCCGGTCGGCTCATCACTGCTTCCTTCTCAAAGAATGAATACTTCTGAATTTGTTGCAGACAGATCAGTAGTCTCTGGTGGAAATGGTGCGCTTAGAATTTCAAAAAACAAAGGCGATACAGTATCGGTAACGATAGATTCGAAGCATTTACATCCACCGGAAAAAAACTATGTGCCAGATTCTTTTACCATTGAAACATTTATTGGGTACTCCGATTTGTATTTCGGAAAAAAATCACCGAAAGGACGTAGTGGAGATTTACTTAACTGTTTGGCTGTTCGCTTCCCCAACAATGGACTAAAAACTTTGGTTTTGAAAGGCCAGAAGGATTTCTACGAAAAACTGCAACGACAAGCGCCAATAACAGAAGAACTTAAAAAGCAATATGGTATTATTTTAGAAGAGCAATTTCCAGTTAGCCAAGGAAGCCAACATTTTGTTTATTCAAATTTTATTTACGCGGCTCATGGCGCAGATGTTGGAGAGCTTATGTTTTATATGATTTCTCCAGCATATATTCACCATATGTCTTCAGGACAATCAGCCATACTTGCTCCAGACACAAAAGGGATTGAAGGTGTAATAACAATGACAATACCGATAGATTTGTTGTCATATTTTTACTACAAAATATCCGAGAATAAAAATGAATATTGATAACTTTTTAGACGAAGACATCTCCTTTATAGAGAAAAGAGATTCTTCAAACTTTGATGACTATGAATTCAGCATGGCAGATTGTATCATTGCCGGTAGAGTTTATGATCAAGTGGTAGATTTGATTTACCAGGAAGTCGAAGCTGGTACTTCATCTTTAGTGGTTCCTATTTCCGACATCTTGGAAGGAATTAACTCGGAGCCTGAGCACTTTGAATTGCAGGGGTATAACTCTATTGATGAAACTGCTGTTGAAGGGTTTCGTTTAATTAAAAAATTGAAACTTCAAATTTTTACCGATCGAGAGCTTTCAGTTTTTAAAGTCGTTTCTATCCCCACTGAGTTTGTGTTTCCATACACAAAAAAATATGAAGACCTATACCCTGACCTATTTGATGAACTGGGTAGCCTTTGTCGGATGATAATGCTTGAAGAAGATGAGAATTTAACAGTTGATGCGATATTGCTTAAAAGGTCTCTCCAGAACTACTTTGAGCAAGCAGCCTAATGTTGTTAAAGACTCGCGATGCTAAGACCTCATTGAAAAAGAAGGGGTTTGTTCAAGATAAGAAGGATCATTTCTTTTACTACTACCACTACAAAGACAAGAAAATAACATCAATCCGCACAAAAGTTTCTCATGGGGCAAGAGAAATCGACGATGGTCTGATTGCTATGATGTCCAGACAAACCAAGTTGACCAAAAAAAAGTTTGTCGACCTCATTGACTGCCATCTTTCCAAAGAAGACTATCTTAAACATTTATTGGATTCGAAGCTTATTCCAGAAGGCCAGAAAAATTAAGAAAACCGTCCACTATTTCTACTTAGTTCAAACCCTTTGAACTAAGTACCCCACTCCAGTAGATCTACTATTCTCCAAAACGTCCTGCCCTTTTACCATTCCAGGGACTTTTTGCTTGCCTTCAGATTTTCCTCATACATCATCCATATCGTTGAGTAGTTACACATGTCTACCCCACTATAGCAATAGTCCTTGATGACACGATCCATTATCTCTCTGTCTTTTGCTTTTGTGCTTTGCTTGAAGGAGTTTAAATTTTCTCGCTCCATCATCCTCAAAGTTGTAGCTTGGCACATATCAACATCGCCTTCACAATAGTCTTTTTTAACACGTTCCTTAATCAACTGAATAACCTTTTTCTTTTGAGCTTCTGAACCGTCGAAGTCCATAGGATGAATAATATCAGCAAATACATTGAATGGTAGTAGAAGAAAAAATAAAAACAACGTTGCTTTCATGCTGTTCTCCACTTGGTTTTAATGCTTGGTAAATCGTTTTCAAGCCGCGAGTATTCTCTCAACCTTATTATCGAAATCATCAGGCCCAAAAGGTTTTAAAAGGAACCCATATCCATTAGAATTAATATCAATCTGATTTTCAATACCGGGTTCTTTTGCAGAGACAAAAATAATTTTGGCTTTCTCTGATCGATCACTATTGCGAAGAGATCGACAAACCTCGAAACCATCAATCCCAGACATCATAACATCTAACACGATCAAATCCGGATTAAATCCCCCAGCTGTATCGAGGGCTTCTTTTCCATTTCGAGCCAATTTCAGTACGTATTTATCCTCAAGGAGTTCCCTCATTAAGCTCAGACACACGGGGTCATCATCTACGAGGAGTATTTTCTTTTCAGGCATTGATCTGTTCAGGCTGTGAAATTTTTGCGAGCGATTTATTAATAAAAATGTTTAATGATCACGTGAGTTAAATACTACTAGATTGACATATTTGTCAAATAGGAACTGATACCTAAATCCACCATCAAAAATAGTCGTTCGGCAGCATCTCCGAAAAACGGCACATTTTTCGGTGGCCCAGAACATTGAAATGTGCGATTTTTCAGATTTTTATAAAAATGGTGTGTTGTTCCTCAATTCAATCGGTTTTACATGAAAAAAAATTAAATTCCGGACATACTGCTCCTCTGCAAGTTGAAGTGGAGATGCGATTCGTAAGCGATTTCTATTCGTTTCGATATGGCCCCTATTGAATCTGAGACTGGTTTTCAAGCCACAATCCTTTCGAACTCAGTTTTTCATCCAACTCAAGGATTTTGTTTTGAGCATGGATTATCAAGTCGAACAGTGAATGGCCACGACCGATTTTAACGATCAGTTGTCTGCCACTTTCTACCGCCTTTAATGCGATCCGAAACAATCTGGCATTCAAAGTCTTTAACCTGACCTGTTTTAGCTCTTTCGGCAGGGCATGTCTTTGAAACAGTTTCAGCAGGTTCAGTGAGATAATGCTCAAATACCACCACGCGGCGTTTTCTCCAAAACTGCCACTGGGAAAACGCCCGCCCGCCATATCCTTTGTCAGTCGGGAATGTTCCTGTTCACTCTTGCCGCATCGCTTGCGATGATTCAGTACGATGTCCAGCGGCGTCCCCTCCTGATTGGTCACGATGCCGAAAACTTTATAGATCTTTTCTTCCATCTCCTCCAAATGTAACTTTTGCTCAACGTATTCGGATGTAAAGGTACTTATTTGGCCGTTGTCTTGGAATTCGTACTGAACATCGACTGCTTCCCGAGTAGCCAGGTAGCGAAATACCGGTGCGTTCTTGCGCTTATTTTTTGTTTCCGGGATAAAGAATACTTCCGCTACTTCCTGTTTGGTGACGTATCGATTCCCCTCTGTGTCAGTCACAACGATCGGCTCCCACTCTTGTTCGTCAACTTCTAGAACAGCTTGCCTAAACGACTTGGAGACATCACAACTGACGGAGAATCTAATCTTCCCAAACCGAGACGTGCCCGCCTCCATAAATTCTAAAAAGTT
>JABGPJ010000040.1 GCA_018645005.1 Deltaproteobacteria bacterium
CTTTATGGGACTTTTGCGGACAGATTATGCCAAGTTATTTTTGTACGATCCCTTATCCGGAAAGTATTCCACTGAGCAACGGGGTGTTTGATCGTTATTGGCCGTGATGATTTATTTATCGTAGCTTCACCAGATAATGGTTGATCCGCTTCAGATCCGGTGTAATCTGTCTGGCGATGCCGGAACCACTTACCTCAACAGTAATGTTTTCTCTTGCGGCGATTAACAGAACATCCCGAAAGGTTTTGTTTTTGAGCCGTTGTATAATCCGTTTCGCATTCGGTCTTTTCTGAGGCTTGTCAGGGGTCGGAATGGACAGGGCTTTGAATATGGTTTCAGCTGATGACTCATTGCCTGTTTCTGTGTTCTCTTTCATTCTGACAGGAAACTGTCCGGGATAGAGATGCAGCGCATGTTCAGCAATTTTTTTGAATACGGGTGCTGCCGTTCCTGAACCTAGATATTTTCGCTGAGGTTCATCGACCATAACGAGGATCGTTAATTTCGGATCTTCAGCCGGGAAAAATCCGACAAATGATATGATGTGATTTTTTGAGGAGTATTTTTGCTTTTTGGCATCGAACTTTCTCGATGTTCCTGTTTTACCGGCAACAGTGATACCTTTGATTTTTGCCCGAAAGCCGGTACCTCCTTCCTGGACAACTGCGACCATGTATGATTTGATGTTTTCGGACACCGTCTTCTTCAGAATTCTCTTCTTCTGAGTTTCAGCCATCTGCACCCGTTGACCATTAGCGGTTTTTGCCTCTTTGATCACATTGGGACTAATGAGAACACCACCGGTTGCAATTGTATTGATGGCAGTAATAATCTGAATGGGCGTGGCGGAAATACTGTGTCCATAAGACATGGTTACGATATCTGTATCAGACCAGTTTTCATAGGGAAAAACCTTGCCTGAGGCTTCTCCTGGCAATGAAATGCCTGTTTTGGACCCGAATCCGAATTCACGGATCATGCGATAAAAAATTGGTTTTGGAATTAGTTGACCGATCTTCGCAGCACAAATATTGGATGATTTCTGGATGATTTTTTCCAGCGGTAGCCACCCATAAGGAGAAACATCATGGATGACCCGATCCTGGATCTGGTACTCTCCATTTTCGCAAAAGAAAATATTTTCACTGGAAACAATGTCGTTTTCCAGCGCTGATGAGACCGTAATGATTTTAAAGGTCGATCCTGGTTCATAAGCCGCGCTTACAGCTCGGTTAAAATAATTTGCCCGATCATATTTTTCGAAATTATTAGGATCGTAATCCGGGATACTGGCAATGGTCAGAATATTTCCAGTCTGGGACTCCATGACAATCGAGACAGCATGTTTGGCGCTCGTTAGACGCAACGCTTTTTCAAGCTCTTTTTCGGTGTAATACTGCAGTTTACTATTGATCGTCAGTTCCAGAGATCCCCCCAGAATCTCATTCAAACCTGGTTTATTGTAGATCGAGCTCCAGATAGAGTGACGGTCAGAACTGGCCATTAAATGCTTATCATATTGATACTCCAACCCTTCCAGCCCCTGAGAGTCAATTCCGGAAAAACCGATCAGTTGAGCAGCGTGATTTTTCAATGGGTAGAAACGCTGATACTCTTTTATCTGGTAGATTCCAGGAAATTTCAACTCTTTAATCTTCTGACTGACGGCGGGTTTCGGATGTCGTCGGATCCAGACAAAGCTTGAATTAGCTGTGAGTTTTCTTAATATGCGTTCTTCAGGCTGGTGTAAAATCTGACTCAGCAGCCTGGCACTCTCTTGCGGGTTTTCGATTTCTGCCGGAATGGCAAAAATAGACTCCATTGGCAGGGAGACGGTTAAAATTTGCCCTTCGTTATCCAGGATCGGTCCACGTTGCAGTTTAACAGACATGGTCTGATTGTGTTGCATGTCTGCGCGAATATCCAGTGCCGGTTTTTCAACCGTCTGCATATGTAACCCTCTTAAAAGGATGATCAGTACAATGGCCAGGAAAAAGAGTTGCACCCAACGCAAACGATGACTGAAGCTTTTTGGAATTAATTTCTTGGAGAGTAGGCTCATCAAGCTGTTTGGAAAAATTAAAAGAATATATTGATCACTGGAACACCCGTTTGTCATCAGCCATGAGAGGAAGTGGCTTATGGGTCTTCGACAGGTGATTTGTCTGTTATGATGATAATTTGCTTTGCACTCGGTTTTCGTAAATATATTTTGCTACGCGCTGTTTTTTCGATATTGGAGAGCCTTGTCAGATACCGCTCTTCAAGTTTTAAGGGCAGGATGGATGTAATCACCCCCCTTTTTTCAATCATCAATTGTCGGACCTTTTTTTCCGTGCGGGTATAATCAATTCTCTGCTGCACAAAGATCAAAGCGACTATGAATAAAATCGCCCAGGTCAATATGAATTTCAGGGATGACACCTTGGGGTTCTCTTTCTTTTTACGAATAAGGCGTCTATTATTTTTAGGACTGGAATCTGGAAAATCTTTCATTGTTTTTGAGTTGCTCTGAGTTTTGCACTTCGAGACCGGGGGTTCAGTTCCACTTCACTTTTTTTCGCTTGCCGCAGCTTGGGCTTCATTGTTTTTGCTACCGGTTTTAAGCCACATATGCAATATGGAATATCTTTAGGACACTGACATGGATGTTCCCAGGTTTGAAATTTCTTCTTAACCGGCCGATCCTCAAGTGAATGAAAGGAAATGATGGCCAATCGCCCAGCTGGTTTTAATATTTGAATGGCGTTTGTCAGCAGTGTATCGAGCTCTTCCATTTCGTTGTTGACGGCAATTCGAATTGCTTGAAATGTCTTTGTAGCGGGATGGATTTTGCCAAATTGAAACTTCTTTGGAATTGCTTCTCTAATGCAATCGGATAACTGCTGAGTTGTCAAGAGAGCCTTTTTTTCCCGCTGACGGACGATTTGCTGTGCGATTCTCCGAGCGAATGGTTCTTCTCCGTATTTATGAAATATCGTACTCAGTTCATTCACATCCCAGGTGTTTACAAGTTCCAATGCCGACAATTGACCTTCCTGGTCCATTCTCATATCCAGTGGCGCATCCGAGCGAAAGGAGAAACCTCTCTCTTTTTGATCAATTTGAAAGGAGGAAACGCCGAGATCTGCCAGTATAAAATCGGCCCCGATCCCTTTCTCAATTAGTGTTTTGCTCGCGCTTGAAAACTGGTCGTGAATGAGTTGGAACCGGCCTTGAAAAGAGCTGAGTCTTTTTTCTGCGGTTGAGAGCGCATCTCTGTCCTGATCGATTCCCCAGAGAAACAGATTTGGGCGTTCCCTCAGCATGCGTTCCGAATGTCCGGCGCCTCCCAAGGTGAAATCAACTGCTACTTCAGCACTTTCTGGCAGCAGAGAGATCACTTCATCAAGGAGTACCGGGGCATGATAAAAATTCAATTTATACTGGCGCCTCATTCAGAACTGATGCATGATATGTCTAAGGGTCGGTTCATAAATTACTTCGCATTCTGTTTGCAAAATGTCCAGTGTTTTGCGGCTTCAGGGTCGGCTAAAAAATTAGTCAAGTGTTTCCCATTAGTGAAAAGGAAACACGTTGCTGCCACATTCTGTTTGCAAAATGTCCGGCTTTTGGGACTTTTTCAAACAGATTAAGTGACGTTATTTTGTAACGACAACGTGTTTCTTGGACACTAATGAGAAACACTTGGATCCCCTTGCCAATAGATTATGTGAAGTTATTTATGAACGATCCCTAAAACATGCATTCAATCGGTTAATTCACAAATTTTGAGTGAGAAAAGCGAATAAAAAAAATGAAGATTGTCATTCAAAGAGTAAAGAAAGCGAGTGTTTCAGTAAATCAAAAAGATGTTGGATTAATAAATAGGGGATATCTACTTTTAGTGGGTTTTGATCTGGGAGACCAGTTGAAATTACTCCAGCCTATGCTAGATAAGATTTGTCATCTTAAGCTTTTCCCTGACGATCACGGGCGGTTTGCCTATTCCATTGAAGAGATAGCAGGTGAGCTCTTGATTGTGTCTCAATTTACGCTGTCTGCTGAACTGAAGAAGGGCAAAAAACCTAGTTTTACGAAAGCCTTGGATTCTGATGAAGCAGAAGATTTTTTTGAACGGTTTGTCGCTTTAAGTCGAAAAACCGGGTTGCGGATACAAACCGGTATATTTGGAGAATTGATGCAGGTCTCACTTCAGAATGATGGACCTGTAACTATCTTGATGGATTCCAAAGTACTGTTTCCATCATTAACGTCATCTTGACTCAGAAAATACAAAAAAAGAGCGACACTTGTGAAACTTCACGTCACTAAAGATTCTCTTAAGGTATTCAGACAGGATTTGTGGAAAGATCTGCGCCATTTGGATGTGGTCAATCAGAGCGGAGGTAAAGTTATTCGCCGCTTTGCCGACAACAGTACGACAATTCCGGAAGAGAACGACTTCATTCAAAGGCTGAATAGCAGAGTCAGTTTTGGCATACCGGAAATCCGTCAGTGTACCGATCAATTTATTGCTTTCAGATATATTGCAGGGACTCGGGCATTTAATCTGATGATTGACCTGAAAACCTTGTACAATCAAGAAAAAAAGAGGTGCTACAAAGATCTTGGACTACAGTTGCTGGATCTGCTGCAAAGTGATTTAAAAGAGTTTCAATTGGCAATGATGGATGATCAGACCTTTACTGAGAACAACCCCATTTATCCGGCAGGGGAAAAACTGAGATCCCTTTACCAGGTGTTGACTGAAATTCTGCCTGAAACATGTGTTTATACCGAAATTGCAGATGATCTGGACCGGATCGCTTCCGTATATGCAGAGGCTGCGATGATGCCTTTTCGTGATGCGACGCCCAAGAATATGCTGCTTGAGATACCCAGTCTTTTTCAGCAAAAATTTGCAACGTATGCAGAACGGATAAAGACTTTGCAGGGAATGTGTCTTTCTGGAGCAATGTCTCGATTACTGGACAAAAAGAGAATCTATCAGATAGATTTTTCGGGCTGTAAATTTCTCTGTCCGCCGAGCGATGACTGGATGGCGCTGAAAGAACATGAATCAACAGCCTGGCTGACCGAAGGGAATCGATCCCAGTTTCCCGGAGAAGGGCTGCAGGAATTGTGCACAAGATTCGTGCGTTTCTCACGCTTCGGGGGTCGAAAACTGGCTTATCGACTTCTTAACTATGAAGGTTACAAAATCAGGTTTGTTCACGACAACGAATCCTACTACTTTTCGACTCTGGTGAATATCTGCCAAAACCTCAAGAATCACCATATCGTCCGCAGTGATCATCTTGAAAACCTGATGTCCGATCTTTTTAAGATGTCCCGCTTCAAACCGGCGAATGATTATCTGCAAGGCTTGTCTGAAGATATAGATCAAAATACCTATTACTCGGATGTGTTTCCTAACTGAGTACTTTCCCAGCAGTCGTTTTGTTCTTCATTCTTATGTCTCCGATTAGAACATTAGATGAGGCGTATCGGCAGGAATAATAGGCTCGGGAGCGACATGATCAGGCAGTTTTATCAGCTGGCAGTCAGGGGGTACTTCCAGCTCTTCATAGAGCAAATGTGTATTTCCGAGATATGTTTTAGAGAGGTGCATGGGCAGCAGGTATTTAGGCCGAAGTTTCCGTATAAGTTGATTGAGATCTGAAGTACTCAAATGATGGGATCGTCGTGCTTTTTCAAGATGAGAGGAGAGATAGGTGCATTCGCAAACCAGAAGTGTCACCCCTTGAAACAATTGCTGCACCCGCTCAAGGTTATGATCGGTAAATCCGATATCAGTCAGATATGCGATACTGGAAACGGCTTGTTCTTTGCGAATCTTCCGGTAGAGATCGGTTGCCTCATTTTCTGTACATAAAAGAGGATTGCTGCTGTTCCGCCGCTCGATGGTCAGTACAGGAACCGGTAGTTGACCTTTGCTGATATACTGCTTCAAATGGTGAATCCACGACCCCTTGATTAAGCCTTGCTGCCTGATGCGCTCTTCATCAATCAGGAACATGGGTTTTTCTGAAAATTTGAAAATCAATGTCGGAATCTTGTGGTCGCACAACACCCCTTCAGCCACAACAAATTGGTTTTCATATAAATGTGGGCTGTTGTCAGGAACCGTTTCAACAAATCGACGTTTAAACCTGTCTGCCCCTCGTAAAATATAAATCTGCTTAAAATCATCATCGATTTCATGTACCCTCAGACTGCAATAAAAATCTTCAACCAGATTCCAGTCGTAACCACTCAGTTTAGCCGCCAGTTTTTTTGAGATATCTGGCGGTCCGAATATATCGATGGTTTTGGGTGAGACCAGATTTGAACGGATAAACTTATCAATGCCAATGAAATGATCCATGTGAGCATGGCTGATAAATAGTGATCCAATAGATTTCAATGTTCTTTTAGCCAGGTGATCCATCTGACCACAATCAACCAGAATGTTTCGCATTGGAGGAGGAACTCTGATGAACAGCAGGGGGTCATCCAGTAAACCTGAAAAAAAAGAGGGTGAAAGGGCATGAAAGGGAGACCTGTTTTTCATAACTGGAAAAGGGTATCCTGAAAAAGAAGTAGGGAAATCCGTTTTTTTCGAAATTAACACAATAGAAAATCAATTAAAATGCTTTTCTATTCTTCCCAAAAAACCATTTTTGTATTATGTCTTAGGGAGATAATTCTTCGGCTGAAATTCCCCGGAAAATCCTTTTTTATTGAGTTAAAAAGGAAATGCTTCGTGGTTTCATACTTGTCAGTTGTCTGGAAAAGTTCTGTACTAAACTCGCTCATTTGCAGAAGATTATAGAGGTTACTGATATTAAGAAACTTTTTCAAGCATGAAGTCCAGATAATCAATATTACCGTTGATTACTGACTGTTTTGACCGGAAGCATCCACCGTAAAATGACTGTTTAAGAAGGCTGGCATATCCGCCGAAAGAAGAAGATGCGTTTTAATCCAATTTTTATTCAATCAATATTTATAGGTAATGGACAGTTTTATTGTTCGTCCTCAAATTTGTTTTTGTAATAGGAGGTTCGATGCACGATAGTCATGTGGAAAATAATATTCATAATATCGCTGTTGTTGGGAGAGACGGTGCTGGCAAAACAGAACTGGTCAACGCACTGTTAAAATTTCAATCCAAACAGGCGGCAACAGATGTCATTGAACAGCCCGAGGAGAAGGAACGGGGATATACAATATACTCAAGTTACTATCACTTCGATAATGGGGGTGATACCTTCAACCTGATTGATACTCCCGGGAATACGAATTTCTTGTCCAGCTTGAATGTCTCTGTTTATGCCAGTTCCGGTGCCGTTTTCGCCGCCTCTGTCCCAGGAGATCCGGAGCGTGCCTTTAGAATCTGGGAAAGCCTCAATAAAAATAAGACCCCAAGAGCCATTTTCATGAATATACCGGATGCTTCCCAGGGGAGTTTTGGTGATTCATTGTCTGAAATCGAGACTGCTTTTTCAGTCAAACCAGCAGTTCTTTATATCCCCTGGATTGAAGACGAAAAGCTGGTTGGAATTATTGATATCATTAGCCAGAAACTGATCAAGGGAGACTCCAAAAAGACTTCTGTAGAAGATCTACCTGAGGCAGCCAAGGATGAAGTTGAAAGATATCGTAGCATCACTTATGAACGTCTGGCCGAGCTTGACGATGAATTGATGGAGTACTATATCGATGAGAAACCGGCTCCCGATGAACTGATGGTGAAAGTACTCTCGGAAGGGATCAGGTCATGTGGGATTACACCGGTGCTGGTGGGATCTGTCAATGCGGATGTTGGAGTCAATAATCTCTTTGATTTTATCAAAACCAATTTCCCTCCATTTATCAAGGGTGCAGCCTGGGTTGGAAAACAGGCGAATGCGGTTGATGCAGAACCTGTGGAACGAAACCTGTCACCGGAAGAACCCTTTTCCGGGGTTGTTTTTAAAACCGCTTTTGACCGGTATGTTGGAAAACTGAATTATCTGCTGGTAGTGTCCGGAGTGTTTAAAAAAGGCCTGAAGCTGGTAAATAGTACCACTGGCAGGAAAATTCAAACCAGCCGTTTTTATATCATGAACGGCGATAAGACAGATGAAATTGAAGAGGCTTATCCTGGAGATATTGTTGTCCTGGAAAAGGTTGAGGATGTAGAAACCAATCAGACCATTTGCGACATAGACAATGTAGTTGTCTATGATCCTATTCCATTTCAGGTCCCACTGTATACCAACCGCCTCGAGCTGACCAATAGCAGCAAGGACAGTCGCATCATGGATGCCCTCAATAAAACGGTTATGGAGGATCCGACGCTGACTATGGAGTTCAACAATGAAACCAAAGAAATGCTCCTCTCCGGGATTGGTCTGCTGCATATCGATGTAACTAAGGAGCGACTCAAGAATATCTACGATGTTGAGTTTAATCTGGCACCACCCACTGTCGGTCATCTCGAAACCATCAAGGGCAAGGCGACAGTTCAAGGGAAATACAAGAAACAGAGCGGCGGGCATGGACAGTATGGCGATGTCCATATCACTGTCGAGCCCTTACCCAGAGACACCGGATTTGAGTTTGTCGATAAGATCGTTGGTGGGGCTATCCCCAGAAACTATATCCCCGGTGTGGAAAAAGGGGTTAAAGAGGCACTGCTTGCAGGCACACTGGGAGGATTTCCGGTGGTCGACGTGCGGGTGACTCTTTTCGACGGTACTTTTCACGCGGTTGATTCTTCTGATTTCGCATTTCAAAGGGCTGGTTCCATGGCGATTAAAAAAGCAATGCCCGAAGCAAAACCTGTGCTTCTGGAACCGATTATGGAGCTGGAAATAGATGTATTGGAAGCGGATGTGGGAAAAGTAACAAAGGATCTTTCCGGACGGAGAGGAAAGGTTAGCAATTACTTGCATAACGAATTTACGACAGTGATCCAGGCTGAAGCACCATTGTCAGAAATGATGGACTATACGCCCTCTCTACGTGGGATGACGGCCGGGTTGGGACTATACTCTATGAAATTGAAATCATACGAGATATTGGCTCAGAATCTGACGGATAAAATTATGGCAGCGCACAAATCTGAAGAGGAATAAATAAAACATATCCAGAGAGGGCTGTAAAGTTGCCTTCTCTGGGATATTATCTTCCCCCCTGCTCAATACCACACCGTTTGACCTCATCAAAAAAAGCCGCTCGGAACATTTTTGTGGCCGTAAATCTGCATTCAATGCTCTAGCACCTCGTCCTGTTTAACCCTGTAATTTGACATTCTGAATTTCCGATTCTGAACCGGTTTCAGGATGGGCATATCTTTTGAATTGATAAAATAAGAATTTCCATTAATCATTCCCGGGTCGGATAAGAAAAATATGTATAAATTTTCTCTGCAGATAGCTCTAAATGTAAGGGCGCGCCAGGAAAAGATGAGGATGAAGGACCTCGCAGAGAAGTTGGCGGTCGAGCATCACATCCAGAATCAGATAAATCAGATCAAGGAGGATACTCGGAATGCGGAATCTGGGATGAATCATGCGAAACAGGCCCAGACGTTTACCATCAGGCAATTGAAATCGCTTAGTGGATTCAAAGGGCGGATGAAATACACCCTGGCCCTGCGGTTGAAAGAGCTGGAAGCTGCAAAAAAAGAAGTCTTTGAAAAACAACAAGCATTGATTGAAGCCAGTAAGCTAAAGAAAACATTAGAGATTCTGAAAGAAAAGAATGAAAAAAGGTATTTGGAAAAAATTTCCACCCTGCAACGGAAAAATATGGATGAAATTGCCGGGAATCAGTTTGTACAAAATCTAAGGAATCGATGATAAAAAGTGATGTGTTGAAGAAATTGATGGTTGGACTAACTCTAATACTGGCAGTACAGTTGGGATCGCCGCCCGTCTACGCCATGTCAACAGTCAAAGGCTGGATCAACAAAATCAAACCGGGAACCTTTGAAACTGCTGACGCTACCGCCGATAGCATGGTTAGCAAAGCCAGGGTCTTTTCAGAATCTGAGATGAAGGTCTTGACCGCTCTTTCCGAACGGGAAGAATTGATGAAAAAAAAGGAAGCCCTGCACCAGCAGCGGGCAACCGAACTAAAAACACTTTCACAACAGATTGAACAGAAACTGGATCAGATACGGAAGCTGACGGCCGATTTCGAAAACAAACGGCAGCAGCGTAAAGAGATGGATGAAAAAGATATCTCCCAGATGGTTAAGCTCTATGAAACAATGGATCCTGAAAGAACGGCTGTGTTTTTCAACCAGATGGACCGTGTCACGGCAACGCACATTATAATGGGGATGAATCCCAGGAAAGCCTCGATCGTGCTGGAACTCCTGGATCCGAAAGTGGCAGTTGATATCACTGAGATGGTCACACGATTTAAAGCCGATCGGAGAAGTCTGACCGAGAATTGAAAGATGTGTTTAAACCTAACTTGAAAAGGAGGGTAAAAGCGGAATGGGCAGTGATTGATTAATAAATTGCATCCGCAAATCTACGATTTTCAGCCTGTCTCAAGTTGTAAACAGAGCAATATCCGGGCAGAAAAACGGTTTGATGAATGCGGCGGATTTCTTTCAACAATGTTGTTTCTATGCGCTAGGGCTATCAAGGATGAAAGCCGGCACAATATTCCAAGGCAGGAGAGAACGATGAATATATCCCAGACAGGTCAATCCCCTCAAAAGAACGCCACCAGCGATTCACAGCAGGTAACTTCAGGAATAACAGACAGTGAGGTTTTTTTAGATCAGCTGAACCTGGCAAAGCAGGGGACAGAGTGGTATATGGAAACTGGTGTGAAGAGTGACAAGGAAAGGATGAACGAAGAGCAGCAAGTAAAGAGAAAACAGACTGAGGATCTGGAGCAGGCGAAGAGAAGACAGACTGAGGATCTGGAGCGCGAACAAATTGTGGGCATGACCAGCCAAGCCTATATTGAACAGTTGAAACAATCAAGCATGATGGAATCTGCTCGCGTCGTCTCTGATGTGGAAAACCAGGCACAAACGCTGAAACATGTGGAGAAAAAACATCTCCATACTCCGGCCGTTGTGAAAGATGGAGAAAACGGTAAGGCTGACATTTTTTTTAATAAGATCATGACGGGTGAAATGGATGGAGCCAAAAAGGGCAACCTGGCCAAAGAGTCCGCCACAATTTCTGCCAACCTGGAATCAGATGAAACCAGATCTACCAGCCGCAGTCCGCTGGTGAAACCTGGTGAAACAGCAAATGGTGAATTGATGCAGAGATTTGATGCCAGCATGATCCGTGGTCTGAATACGCCTGCGTCTGCAAAAACAGGAGCACGAACACTGGATAAAGGGCTACCCGAATTGTCAAAAATAGCTGCGAACCAATCTTCAACCGGTAAAAACGCCGGTAAAAATGGTGCTGCAAAAATCACTTCATTTTCCAATATCAACGCTGATACCTCTCTTTCAAATCGAAGATCCGAAATCGGGATTAAAGCTGACGGTAACTCCGGTAAAGGTGCGGAACCCGTTAATGTCAAGGATGTTGTCGGTAATGTTAAATTCATGATCTCAAGTAAGACCAATGAAATGGTCATGAAGCTGGCGCCTGAGCATCTCGGAAAAATGGAAATCAAACTGAGGAAAGAAGGTGATAAATTAACGGGACGTTTCAAGGTCGACAGTCAGCAGGCAAAAGAGGCGATTGAATCGAAAATTCCCCAGTTAAAAGAAGCCCTCGCCGAGCATGGGGTCCATGTTGAAGAGTTCACTGTTATTATTAATGGGGAAGATGACTCTAACGGTGCATTTGCTTTTAATCAGGGACATGAAGGTGACGCGGGACAGTCCAGTGATACCGGTACATCCGAAAACGAATCCCGTTTAAATACTCAAACAGCTGAAAATACGACCAATGTTTCTTCAAGGAACACGTCCGGGCTGAATATATACGCATAACCCTCCCTAAGGATAAAGCATGAGTGTTGATACACAAAATGTTCTGTCGCAGGCACAGACTTCTCTGAGAAACAGGGCGACAACACCCTCTAAATCATCAGATTCTCTGGAAAAACAGGACTTTATGAATCTGTTTCTGACTCAAATGAGTAACCAGGATCCGGTTGACCCCATGGACAGTGGTGCCATGATGACACAGCTGGCCCAGTTGGGAACGATGGAGCAGCTTGAAAAACTGAATGGCCAGGTCAAGGAGCTGAATCTGACCCAAAAGGATATCTCCCGTTTTCAATCACTGCAATTCCTTGAAAAGGATGTCTTGACAGAATCAGACGGTATTGAGCTGGGTCATGGTAGTAGTAAACCGGTATATTATTCGCTGGAACAGGAGGCAAACAACATCCGTTTGTCTATTGAAGATGAAGACGGCAGTCCGGTCCTTTCAAAGCAACTGGGGCTCATGACGGCAGGAAAACACCAATACCTGTGGGATGGGAAAAACAACGAAGGTGTGATGATGCCAGACGGCAACTACAAAGTACGGCTATTAGCCTACGATACAAAAGGGAATTCTTCACCCCTGCAGATATTTAATTCGGGTCGCGTTGCACAAGTTGAGTACAGGGACGGGTTGCCCTGGATAAAAACCAAGCATGAAACCATGCCTGTTTCGAAAGTCAGAACCATCAATACCCTCTCAAACAGAACCTTTGGTAACGCCAGTCCGCTGCCTATCATGCAGGATTTGCCAACCAAAGGGATGATTGTCAATGGCACGGATGACAAGCTGATAAAAAAATAGACCGGGTTTTAAACCCAGGGAGCGATGGTTGATCGAACCTGAAAAGGGCCCAAGTTTAATATTGGAGTAAGTCGATGAAATTAATTAAGGAGAATAGGTTATGATTGGTTCTTTATATTCCGGTGCAAGTGGCGTTCAAACACATTCTGAAAGTATGACCGTAACCGGTAGCAACATCGCTAATGTAAATACAATTGGATACAAGCACAACAGAGTTAATTTTCAGGATTTGCTTTCAACTTCAGTCGGCGGCGATACCAAAATCGGACAGGGAGTGACGATTGGAAACATCCAGAATGTGCATAAGCAGGGATCGTTTGAAGCGACAGAAGTGGAAACAGATGTGGCTATTGATGGAAACGGTTTCTTCTCTCTGAGGGACGAAGCAGGGAACCTGTATTACACTCGTGCCGGGCAGTTTGCGTACGATAAGAACGGATTTCTGACTAGCCAGGATGGAAAATTTCTGCAGGTAAAAGATGTAAATCTAGATACCAATGAGAGTGTGGGTCCCCTGAAAAACATTAATATCCTGGATCAGATTGATCCGCCAATACAAACCGGGGATGGTATTAAAGAGGGTACCGGGGTTAGTATTAAGGCCAATTTAGATACCAACAGTAAAATTATTGATGTGGCATTAGACTACGACAATGTCCGTACGGAGATGTATAACTTCTCGACTTCGGTAACGGTATATGACTCAAAAGGCAACGAACACGCTGTCGATGTTGTGTTTCGGAAACTGGAAGACAAACCTGAAGATATCGACCCGGCGACTGGCCAACCGATACCCGGGACGGCTATTCAAAACAACTGGCAATGGATGGTACTGGCACCTGGCGACATATTAGAAGGTGGTGTCCCCGGTGTGATGAAAGCAATGGGAGGGGGATTCCTGGAATTTAGCGATGACGGACGACTGATCAGCGATACGCCTGGTTTGATTCAAACACCCCCTTTGCCTCCGGGAGCACCTCCGGGAACAGAGCCTCCGCCACCAGAGATGATTCGTCAACCCATCGTACCGGATCAACCGTCACAAATTGATTTTAATTTTGTTGATGCCGGCCCGAATCCCCAGAAGATAGGCTTTAAATTTGGTAACGGCAGTAATCCGGATGACCCGACAGACATCCGTACGGGTATGGACGGACTGACTCAATTTGCTTCGGAGTCCAAGATCATTGACGCCATGGCGGATGGTATTAAATCCGGGAAAATAGAAAGTATATACATCAGAACAGACGGGACGATCGATGGAGCCTTTGATTCAGGGAGGGTGAAAGCCTTGGGTAGACTGGCGTTGACAGATTTCAAAGCAAGGGAAAAACTCCAGATCAAAGGAGAGAACCTGTATGCCATGACTTTCGAATCAGGTCCGGCCATCGTAAATGATCCGAATAAAGCAGGCATGGGCACTGTGAATTCCAAGTCACTGGAACACTCAAATGTTGAACTGTCCCATGAGTTCGTGAATATGATCGAAGGACAACGAGCGTTTCAGGCAAACGCCAAAACGATCACCACCAGTGATGAAATCCTGGCGGATCTCATCCAGATGAAGCGATAAAATAAGCGCGATGACTAAAGCAGTACGCTGACAGAATCTCCGTTGTGTATCCGCTGAATCGCTTTTGCGAAAATGGGTGCCACGGACAGGACAGTGATCTTTTTACAGATATTCGTTTTTTCATCCAGTGGAATCGTATTGGTCACAATCAGTTCATCCAATGAGCTGCTGTTGATCTTTTCCAGTGCGTTTCCACTCAATACCGGGTGCACCACTGCCGCCCGGATAGTTCTTGCGCCATTTTCTTTCAGAAAATCAGCCGCCTTGCACAAAGTTCCCGCCGATGCGACTTCATCATCTATAATCAATGCGTGTTTGTCTTCAACGTCTCCAATCAGATGGGTCGGAATCACAGTGTCTGAGTTCCCCATGCGACGCTTGTCAATGATGGCCATTGGCAGATTCAGGCGGTTTGCATACCGACCGAGATGTTTAGCTTCCCCCACATCCGCCGCGACAATCACAAAATCGCTTAAATCCTGTTTTTTTAGATAGTTACAGAAAACATCAACTGCCAGCAGTTGGTCCACAGGGACATCGAAGAACCCTTGAATCTGGTGAGAATGAAGCTCCATCAACAAAAATCGGTCTGCGCCAGCTGTTTGCAGTAGTCTGGCCATTAACTTAGCTGCGATGGATATCCTGGGTTGGTCTTTTTTATCAGATCTGACGTAAGGGTAATAGGGTAAAACCGCGGTCACTCGTGCGGCTGAAGAGTGTTTCAATGCATCCAGCAATAAAAAGGTCTCCATAATATTGTCACTGACAGGAGGGCATGATGATTGGATGACGAATACGTCCTCCTCCCTGACATTATCCAGAATCTTAACCAGCATGTTTTGATTGCTGAAGAAAACCGTTTCAATAGGTGATAACTCACAGGCCATGTGTTCGCATATATCGAGGGCGAATTTTTTGTGGGAACTGCCGCTGATGATTTTCAAATTGCCTAACATAGAGTGTCCAAATTGGGAAAGTGACCATTAACAATGATTGACGGATATGCAAAGAGGCTGTTCAAATCCACGCTATTTAGATTCAAAGCCTTTTGTAGATGCGCCACTATTTATCATAGAAAGAAATAACCCTGACGGCCTTGTTAGGTGCCAGGAAAACCCGAATCTCGTCCCCAAGCTGGGTGGTTATGACATCGGGTTTGGAATCGAAAGAGAGAATGTACTCCTCCCCCTCAGGAACCATCATCAGCTCATTTCGACTTGAAACGATACCTGAAGAAAATTCCAATGGGCGTTTCAGGTTTGGAAACAAAACCCGGAATCCAAATGCGTCGATATCATTACTGAAAGGGCTTCCACCGGCATTGTAATGCCAGGCGTGACTGCCCATCCCGGTGCAGCAGAGAATACCGGAGCAATTGAAATCCTGCTCGACTCCAGATTGATGCACAGTGATATCACAGGTCTGATACGATATCTTTTGACCATAATAGATATCATTGACACAGTAACGGTCAATCAGTTTCTCGTTGATTTTGACCTGTAGACGGTTCCATTTGTCAATGAAAAAGTTACCATTTACCAGCCGTTGCAGGTGCTTTTCAAGATTGAGGCGATTGGTCGATGTCAGGGCACCAAAGCTTCCCAAACCCGCTTTGGGATTGTGATCAGAGTTCATTCCCAACAGAATGGAATTTTCAAATTGTTGAGCACAGGACAAAAACGTCCCATCACCTCCGCAACTGATAATCAGGTCGTCTGCTGTTGGTTCGATGGTACCGATGTCTTTTTCTGGAATATAGTGGATCTTCAAGTTCAATCGATTGGAGAGGGTCTTCAGCTTTTCGATGAAATGCACCTGATTGTCTCGGCTCTCCTTGATCTGCTCTATTTTTGATCCGTTCAGGCGATTGAACAGGGTCTGTCGAAGATCAGAGGAGTTGTGATAATCGAACTCCGACAGTTTGATGATGCAAAAGATGTTTTGAAAACGGGACATGGGGTTATTTGAATGCAAGAAATGTTTAATTACCGCCTGCGTGGTAGCGGAAATCAGCAGAATATTTCATTCGCCCTTCCCGGTTCGCCAGACCTAAGGGATCGTTCAAAAATAACTTCACATAATCTATTTACAA
>JABGPJ010000135.1 GCA_018645005.1 Deltaproteobacteria bacterium
TATGAGATCCGCTTCAAAGCGGATCTCAGCTATTAAAAATGATTGATTTTGTATTTAGATACCGAATCAAATCAACCATATTTTTGAAAACGAAAAGATATTAATCAGGAGAACAACATGCCAGGAAGAAAATACACAGAAAAACAACGAATCGAAAGATCGAATGCAATTAATGAAATTAAACCTTGGAAATACACCACAGGTCCAAAGTCAATCACCGGTAAAGGTCGATCCAAGATGAACGCCATGACGCACGGTTTCAATACAAAAATGCTACAAGATTTCAGAAGATTGAGTAGGAGAAAGGAAGTACGTGAGTTTGAGGATTTATGCCGGGAGTTGCAGAAACTTGCTAAAAACGGGAATGCAGAAAAAATGCAGCTTGTTTCTGATAAATTGGAAGAAAAATTCCAGAAATTACTTGAATATTATGACAAAGCTACCTTGACACCAGAACTGCAAAGAGAAGCATTACATACTAATATGATGATGCTGAAAACGATGACGTTTGCAATCCAGAAGGAATCCATGAAAATGTGTGATATGGTTTTTTGACCGGTAAAAAATCTGCTAACTCTGAAAATTCTCACCGAATCTAGTGGTGGTCAAAAAACCACCACCTCCACCAATCTTCGGAAGCATAACATATCAACATCGGGCGCCAGCCCATATTTTTAAAGCCCTTAAACACAAGGCATTCAGGTTTTCTCGACATACCTTATCTTCTTTTGTTTTCTCTTTTTTGCTGTTGTTTTACCTTCGTTGGAACTTTTTGGAACCCTGTTTGGAACCCTAAAATTTACAGATGTAGGCTTTGAAATAGCAGTGTGACAGGGGATCTGCGAAAGATAATTTTTGATACCAAAAGAGGAGGTTTTTGACTTCCAGCCCCTACCACCCGAAAAGATCGGGTAACCTGGCACAGAGATCTAATTGAGCCAAGAATATCTTTAAAAACAGGCTCTAATGGTGTTTCCATTGAAAACCTAATCGAAGAAGAAGTGCTTCATAAGTCACTCAACAGGTACTCAAAAGGCACAGTTCGGTCACAATTTGGTCACAGAAATATTACCCTAGATTTTATATTTTTCAATGTGTAGTTTTTAATGCGGTACAATGAAGCTACAAATAAGCAGATTCATTATACTATCCATATTCCAAAATTTCGTCATCATCTTTCCCCTGGGAAGCTTTGATACTTTCAATTCGACTAAGGGAAAACACAATGCGGATACCTACAGTCACATGATTGATACAATTGTCATGGATCTCGAAAAAAGCACTTTTGATATCATGGAACCTGATAGGTTCACCCCATCCGCCAGGGGCATCATTGAACCACCGTTTATTAAAATGGGAAGTGGGGGGTATCTGAAATGTATTCAAAACCCAACCAACGGCGATAAAAAATGCGGCGTATATATGCCACGCCTTACACTATTCAAAAATATAAGGCAGACCGGATATTCAATTTTTTTAAGGGTTGAGTTTTCAGCCCCTAAAATGCTCTTCAACAATAATTTTGACGAACTTCATGATAATGATTTTGATGAACTGATATATGTTATCTGCAAAAGACTTCATGACATGGGAGTCATGGTTGAGACTAGAAGCTTAAGATCGGCCAATATTTCATCAATCCATTTCTCAAAAAATGTCGCTTTCACTGATTACACAACATCATCAATGATCATAAATGAATTACAGAAAATTGATCTCAATAAAAGGCTTGATCTTAGTCGCACTGTTTTCAGAAATAATGGTCACGCATTAAGCTTTCACTGTAATTCCTACGAAGTTGTATTCTATGATAAATTGAGAGATATCAAGCAAGCCAAAAAAAGTGAAAAAAGGGCTATTGAAACCGACAATTACCCACAGCTGAACATATTAGCTAGCGAGCCACTACCAAAGCAATTCGAGCTTCTGCGGTTAGAGGTTAGGCTGAACACAAAGAAAAAAATCAAGTCCATATTGGATAGCATCGGGATTGAACCTTCACTCAAATTATCAGACCTGTTTAATAAAGAGGTATCTAAAAGTGTTGTTCATCATTTTTGGGAAAAAATATTCGCTGAGATTGAGCTCCTTTCTCTGAATCAAATTGACCATGAATATCTCTTTAACCTCATTCGAATGAACAACCCAGATATGGGGGATCAAAAAATACTTCAACTTATTGGGACAATTGTTCTGATTGATCAAATTGGTATCAGGGGATTGAGAAGCTTGTTAAGGGATAAATCAGGTCAAAAATGGAGAGCTATGAAAAAGAGTCTTGATCGTATTGGCCTCCCTAAAAACGGTAAAATACGTTTAATAACAAGCTATGCGAGGGCCCTGGAAAGCTTCTCGACTTTTAAATTAGACGATATGAATCCAAATATTATTTGCTCATGATTGAGTTTCTTTAAACACTTGAACATCTCTAAGGAGGATAGATCAATGAAGGCTGTTATATTGGCAAGGGTTTCAACAAAAGAACAGGAAGAACAAGGACAATCACTACCGTCACAAGTGCGTAAGTTACGAGAATATGCACAGCATAAAGGTTTTGACGTTGAAAAGGAGTTTGTTTTTGCTGAAAGCGCAGGGCCAAAAATCAGATTGAGATTTGAGGAAATGCTTAACTATATCAGGAAGAGAAAAGGGAATGTTGTCTTGCTTTGTCAAAACGTCGATAGATTGACTCGAAATTTCAGGGACGCGGTCGACATTGATGAATTGAGATTGAGGGGAAAACTGGAAGTTCATTTTTTAGCAGATGGCTTTATCTTATCGAAAGAGTCGGCAGGGAATGTCGTATTTCAATGGGATATGAGAGTTATGCTGGCTAAACAGTACCTGAGTACACTTGTTGAAAACGGTAACCGAACCCTCAGGAATAAAGTGGAAAATGGTGAGTGGATAGCGAGGGCGCCGTTAGGCTATATCAATTCAAAGGATAATGATGGAAGAAGCACAATAGAAAGGGATAAAAGCCGGGCGATGTTCATCAGGAGGCTTTTTGTTGAATACTCAAGCGGACTATATTCTTTGAGCGAAATGCAAATAAAGATGAACGGGTGGGGGATGACAAACAAGACCCCTAAGAGGTCACCTGTTTCAAAAAAACAGGTCCATGAGATAATCAGAAACCCTTTTTACTTTGGGGTTATGCGCGTGAATGGCGAACTGTACCCCCATAAATACGAGCCGATTATTGATAAGGAATTGTTTGATACCTGTGAAGCGATACGATTGGGCAGAAACAGAAACTCTACCAATTATTCGTCAAAGCCATTCTTATTCCGGGGATTGATCCATTGCGCTTATTGTGGTTGTGCTATATCAAGCGATATTAAAAAGAACAAGTATATCTATCTCCGGTGCACGAAACATAAAGGTGAATGCGGCGCAAAGAGAGTGCGTGAAGAGTTATTAGCAGAACAAATCAAGAAATATTTCCGAAAGATAAAGATCCCGGCGGAAGTTTTAGAAACAATCAAAGATGATTTGAAAACGTCCATTGATGCGAAAAAAGAATATCATGAACAAGCCATTGACCATTTACAGTCTGAATATAAGCAAATTCAGCAAAAGATTGATCGTGCACTTGATGTTCGCCTTGAAGGGAGTATTACTAAAGAAGAATACGATAGAAAGGTAATGTCTTTAAAGCTGGATCAGCAGGATCTCTCCTCAAAACTGAGTCAGTATACAAGAGCCGACGATGAATACCATATTACCGTCAATCTGTTGCTGGATTTGACTTCCAGGTTGAGTGAGCTGTTTGAGAGTTCGAAACTGGACCAAAAGAGGCGATTGTTGAAACTTCTCTTTTCGAACTTAAAATTGGATGGGGAAAAGCTTTTGTTTACAGTCAATAAGCCCTTTGACTTACTGATGTCGATGCCAAGTAGTGCAGTATGGCATCCCCAAGGGGATTCGAACCCCTGTCGCCGCCGTGAAAGGGCGGTGTCCTAGGCCGTCTAGACGATGGGGACACCTATAAGATCTGGTGAGCCGGACGGGGGTCGAACCCATGACCACCTGATTAAAAGTCAGGTGCTCTACCAACTGAGCTACCGGCCCATATCTTATGTCGTTGTGTCGTAGTTATTCCGTTAGATTAAAATTTCGGAATTATTTTGTCAACAAAAAATTCCAAATATTAATAGCAGGGACCCTAACTTATTGTTCTGTTTCTTTTATGATCCAAAAATAGTTTTCCCCTTCGCTCGCAGGTCTTCAGCTGCAATAACAACTCGCGCGGCCATTCCGACTTCCGCCTTTTTATTGTAACTCCTTGGATCGTAGAACTTTTTATTTCCTACCTCACTTTCGATTTTGAGTACCCCATCGTAGTTTTTAAACATATGCTCAACAATGGGTCGGGTGAAAGCGTACTGTGTATCAGTATCTACATTCATTTTGATCACACCATAATCCAATGTCTCATGGATATCAGACAAGTCAGAACCGGATCCGCCGTGAAACACGAGGTCCATTGCCGCAGCTTCGCCATACTTTTGCATCACTGCTGCCTGACCCTCTTTCAGAATATGGGGTGTAAGCTTGACGTTTCCCGGTTTGTAAACCCCATGAACATTACCAAAAGTCGCTGCCAGCATGAATCGACTGTTCACAACAGCGTTCAATTTTTCGTATACATAAAGCATATCCTCTGGTGTTGTATAGAGCTTTTCGGCGGGTGTGTCTTCGTTATTGACCCCGTCTTCCTCTCCGCCTACCACACCCGCTTCCACCTCCAGGATGATTTCGCAAGCAGCACACTCTTCCAGCAGGGGAACGGCAATCTTCATATTCTCGTCCAGCAGCAATTCAGACCCGTCGAACATATGGGAATTAAACAAATTGGGAAGTCCTTTTGCCCGCCGTTTTTTGGTTTCATTAATCAGTGGTTTGACAAACGTATCCAATTTACCCGGGGTGCAATGATCCGTATGCAGTGCGATATAAACATCATACTGATCGGCCAGCAGGTGGATATGTTGAGCGATAGATATGGCACCCAGTGCCATGTTTTTCACAGCGGTTCCGGACGCAAATTCCCCACCGCCGGTTGAAACCTGAATGATACCATCACATTTTGCCTCGGCAAATCCTTTTAAAACGGCATTTGCCGTTGTGATGGAACTCACATTAATCGCAGGAAAAGCAAAATGGTTTCTCTTTGCTGTATCCAGCATCTGACAATATGTTTTGAAATCTGCTACAGGCATCGCATTCTCCTTGATAGTTATAGATGGAGTTGTTTTATATACTTGTTCACCATCTGAAAAGCGGATAACTTCCCTAATTCTAAATTATTGGTTTAACGAAGTATAGCAAATAAAATGAGCTCAACCTGATTACAACAAATGAGCCTTACAACTGGTATTTAAAACACTAAAAAGCTTGTTATTTGGAGAAGATCTCGCACATCAAGCAATTGCAGCCGTATGGAGAACCCCTAATTAAAAATCTCAATTAATCGGTTAACTTAACGACGGATTTGGTCTATCTTAATCCCAGTAAACAAACGTCAACAGCGCTGCTGCGCGATCAAACCCAAAAAACAGTAATTCCCATGGAACTTCAAAAAGAACAGCTATCACATCTCGAGCCGGCAGAAAAACGCCAGGTGCTGATCGAGGCACTTTCTTATATTCAGGACTTCTCTCAGAAGATAGTGGTCATTAAATATGGCGGAGCTGCCATGGTTCAGGAGGAGTTCAAGGTCTCTTTCGCCAGAGACATCGTTCTCTTAAGATCTTTGGGCATGCTGCCGGTGATTGTGCATGGCGGAGGCCCAGAGGTAACAGCCGCCATAAAGCAATATGGTTTGGAAACTAACTTTATTGATGGCTTGAGAGTGACCGATCTGCCAAGTCTGAAGATATCAGAGATGGTTCTGTCGGGAACCATTAACAAAGAAATCGTCACCAACATTAACATACAGGGCGGACACGGAGTTGGATTGAGTGGCAAAGACGGGCACCTGATCCGGGCTAAAAAGCTGAAACACCCGGGGACAGATCTGGGCTACGTTGGAGAAATTGAACAGATCAACCCTGAGCTGATCTTGACACTGCTCGATAAACAATATATTCCAGTCATTTCTCCCATTGGCATGGGTACCGACGGCAATACGTACAATATTAACGCAGATACTGTGGCATCCCATATCGGGGTTGCACTGAAGGCGCATAAGATCATTTTCCTGACAGATGTCCTTGGCATCATGAAGGAAGACAAACTGATTTCAGAAGTCAACCAAAAGGAGACCCTGGATCTGATAGAGCAAGGTGTTATCTCCGGTGGGATGGTGCCGAAAGTAAAGGGAATGCTTTTCAGCCTTGAGAACGGCGTGGGGAGCGCCCATATTATCAGCGGAATGGACGCACATGCGGTAATATCCGAACTATTTACCGACAAAGGCACCGGAACGAAAATCATCTCCTGATCTGAATCAACCGCCAGCAAAGGGTAGAAAACAGAAAACCTCATCCCCATCTGAAAGACGGTCACCTGGTTTTACCCTTTCTCCATTGACAATGAAGGATACTGGCTGATCCCCTGGCAGATCGATCTCTTTGATCAGTTTTTTCAACCTGGTTTTTTCGGAAAGCACCAGCTGAATTCCTTTATTCCTGTCGTACCCCTCTCGTTGATCAAGACCAGCCAGTAGCTTGACATTAACACTTATTTTTTTTCTTCTGAACAGCATATTCCATCCTTGAACGTATTTTGAGCCATAAGCAAGCGCTTACGGTTGTTTTCTACGACACTCTCCAACAGATCCAGCCTGGCAAACTGAGCCATCGATCCAGATAGCGCCATCAAAGACAGTTCCTCGTAAGTCTGCACCCGTTAAATCCGCAGCGTAAAGAGTCGTCTCCCTGAATGTTGCATAGGCCAGTTTGGCGCCGTTAAGGTTGGCGCCGCGAAGATCCAGGCGGTCAAAACTGGCCCGATAAAAATCACACCTCGGACACTTTTTAGTTCGCAATAACCGTTCAAAAGATGCTTTATCATAGGCAAACAGATCCAGACCAACCAGAGTGAAAACTGTCCAGATCAAAAAGATTGAGAAATGCTTAATCATGGGCATTCGCTTCTAGATATCAGGTTTTTGCATCAGCTTAATTAAAGAGCAGTTCCAACAGCCTTCATAATAGCTCTTACAACAGTCGTCATGCAACTGAATCAGGCCTTGGTGATAACTAAGGTTCTTTTTTATTTTGAAATCAGGATTCAGTAAAAATAACCGTTTTTCGAGAAATCGGGTTTTACTGTTCTTGCCTTCTGCAGGCAGGAGCAGAAAGAGATCAAACAACGTCCTCTCAAGCTCACGGTCCTGTTTTAGTTTTGACCAGTGCAGAAAAAAAGGGATAATCGAGTTAACCAGAATAATCAGTTGCCGCTGTTTTCCGATTAAACGCATACTGCTTTCAGCCAGCCTAGAACTGGTAGCAAAGAGCATATGGCTTAAGGGGTCCCACTCAGGCTGGGGAAACATCTCATCCAAAAGGGCCAATACAGACGCTCGCTGTCGGGTTCTCTGCTCAATAACGATGCGGCAGTCATAAATAAATTTCAGCCAGGACTTAACCAAGCCATGAAACTGGACTTTTTCCAGATGGTAGTAGAGACCTGTCAATCTTCTCAGTGGGTGATTCAGTGGCCGGTAAGGCCTTCTCGGAAGTGGTTTGCAGACCGTTTCAGCATCCTTGATAGTTGACCAGAACTGTTGAAAAGCCAACCACTCCCTGCGAAGCGTATCATGAACATCACTCGAATCAACTGTATCTAAAATACCCATAAACCCGAGCCAGCGTCCCAAGACTTCGATACGGTTCTGGCGGTGCATTGAACGGAACAGTTTTATAATTTGGGAATACGGGTATACCTGTGCCAGTTGGACAAACGGTTCCGAAAAGGCAGCATACCCGGCAGATCGGCAGATACTTTTAAAAAGCAGGTCTTCCTGCGTCTCATAATCCGTCGTTATCATTCCTTCACCCATGTCAGCCGCTTTTATCAGCAGCCTCTCTTCAGCTGCTTGAAAGATCAAATTTTGGATTTTAGGATACCGGGCTTTTGTGAGAAACAGACCACATGCACCCGGCAGTTCTTTCATCATCACAGAACGTCGGATATCATGCCGTTTCCAGAATGTTTCCAGTGCGGACCCTCCCAGATGAAGTGATGGAAGGGGCTGTCCAAATTGATTGGTCGTATTTTTCCCATCTTTTTTAAAAAACACATGTAAAACAACCTTATTATAAGCGCTATCCTGGTGATGCTGATGGTTCATCCACGACGACTCCGCAATATGAATTTCGACATCCCCAAAATACTCAACACTATCAATACGAATCCGAGCCTCTGTGAAGTCCGGTCCCCATCCCCGATTATACCAACCCGGGAAAATTATCGTCAGATCTTTGTTGTCATCTGTTGTCAGTTGGTTATCATTGAGTTTACCATCTCGCCAGATATAGTGCAGCCACAACTCGTTAAAGCCATTGTCCGGGATCTGATCCATCTGATACGTTTCCATTGGACACCTATTTTTTAAATTGGGAATCCACCATTTCGGAAATTATTCAGGCCATTTCTTTTCAAGACGCTATTAATGCAAAATTTATATCCATACTTCAAATACCATTTTTCCTTTACGGATTTCATTTCCAAACCTCATTCATTCGGTTCGGAGAGCAGATTATATCGAAAAAGGCTTATTATCAATAAAAAACCGGCTGATCATTCTTGATTTTACAGACTGATCTTCTCATTTTATAATGAGTGGACCGAGGGCATTGCAAATGTCCTTCGAAGATTGAACCAATAAAGGAGAACTGATGCTACGTAACTATCTTACGGTGATGATCATCCCGCAAAAAAGTGGCAATATTATCAAATTCGAGATATCGACCCTTTTTTTTAAAATGGTCCTGCTCACCCTTGGCATCTTAAGCATCGCGTCTACTGGCATTCTGGTCGACTATTTCATGATTAAGGAAGAAAGTCGATCGATGAAGAAACTTGAAAATGCTGTCATGCTCCAGAAAATCTCCAAACAGAAAATCACAAATACGCTGGCTAACCGGCAAACCGAACTGGGCGATCTGGAAATTTTTGACAGGAAACTGCGCTTAATCAGTGGCTTGCAGGGCTCAGCCACGCGCATCCGGTATGTGGGAGGACCAAATGGATTCAATGAGATCAAAAACCACCATACTTTGGATAGCCGTATGCTTTTACTGAAACTGAAGAAGTTGGATCTCAATACCAAACTGCGAGAAATCAGTTTTTCCCAATTAGGGTCAGATTTGCAGGAACAGAAGGATAAATTGGCTAGAACCCCATCCATTGTCCCTGCAGCGGGAGATATCTCATCCAGATACAGAAAACGCAAGGACCCGTTTACCGGTCAAATTCGCTTTCACCGGGGGTTGGATATTTCAAATCGGGCATACACACCGATCTATGCACCGGCGGATGGTATTGTGGATAACGTTTGGAAGGAAAAAGATTTAGGACTTTTTCTCGGAATTGATCATGGATACAATATTGTTACGCGATATGCTCATCTGGCAAAAACCGAGGTCAAGGCAGGGAGAAAGGTTAAACGCGGGGATCTAATTGCCAGGATTGGAAATTCAGGGCGAAGTACCGGGCCTCACCTGCATTATGAAATCCTGATTAGTGATCAGTATGTAGACCCGGAAAAGTACATTTTCTGGGACAAATAGGTCATTTACAAATACTCTCGTAAAGTCGAGACAGTCAATTTCCAAGTTGATCTGTCATGCAGCCTAGATGTACAAACCCATGGATTCCGTCTGTGCACATCTGTGAACTGGAAACTCGCTTTTCAGTGGATCTGATTCCCTTTTAACCGTTTTCAGTCTAAATTCAGAATCACCTTTACGTCGAATACCAATCAATACAAGCCGCTTTTTTTGATCTGTTTTCATAATACCCTGCCAAAACATTAAAAATAAGAGATAATACAGAAACATAAATAGTGAACATCTGTATCCTCTTCAAGTTTGGCCAGCCTGTCAAGAAAAAAATGAACATTTGTTTATTTTTTTCTTTTTCCCTGGATTTTTTGATTAATGAAGAAGGGAATACAAAACAGTGCTATCCAGATCAAGACAGATAAAAAGTGCCAGGTACGGAAACTCTTTAGCAAAAAGAAGCTGTTCCATTTCGAATTGATGAGGAGCATTTGCTCCCAGAGTTTTCCCAAAAAATTCAAAATGGAATAGAAATAGATCTCTCCCGGCATACCGCCCCAATTATACCCGAGAATCGTATAAAGCATAACCAGTAGCGCGAAGGGCAGGAAAACAAAACTGAGAAAGAAAATATGGATGACGTTATTGAATGCGATCAGAGGGGAGAGATTATTTGCCAGTTGACTGACCAGGGGCAGTGTCAGGATAAACAACCACAAACTGATGATCATTGAGGAGACTATCAGTTTCAGAAAAATACCCCAGGGTCGATCCTGTAGTCGACGCCGGGGAAGAAAGGGCAGAATCTGTATGATACCTGCCACTGAGAGAAAAGAAAGTTGAAAAGAGATCTGCCCGATGGCAAGCGGTGCCTCCACTAAAATAAGCAATGCCGTCCCACAAAGAATAAACCAGAGAGGTTGCCATTTTAGAAAATGGCGTATAAGCCCCCACCAGGCCAACATGATCACAGATCGCTCTGCCGAGATAGGCATGCCTATTCCTTTCAGGAACATAAAGATCAAAATAATGGATATGAGATCGATGACCAGCACACCGGTGCCTTTCTCAATCCATCCTAGTGGAAACGTAAACAGCCAACGAATCACCAGTGAAAGCCACAGATATAAGATTCCGATATGCATGCCAGAGATGGCGAAAAGGTGAGAAATGCCCAAATCGCTAATTCGTTTTTTCCAGATGTCGGTCAGTGTGGTTCGATCTGCTGTGATCAAAGATCTGTAAAGGGATGATGGAAATGAGCCAAGATAGTAGCGGGCTTTATTCTGAAGATAGAGCAGAAAACGTCCTCTACTTAAGATTTTTTCCTGATAGGTTAAGTTGTAAGTTGAAAACCTGCGTTCAGGTGTAATATCCAACGTAAAAAAATTCCGCACTTTGATTTTTATGTTCTTCAGATGAATGCGATCGCCCGTTTGAAACCATCCCATTCTCTTACGTGACAGACGAGAATAACGCAATTCTGCAGACTGCCAGAAGGCAGAATGTCCCTGGCACCAGAGTTCAACTTTTATCAACCTCAGCACCCCGCTCTGTTCAAAGCTATGGCTCTCGGCAATACCTGAGAAATGATCGATTTGTTGTTGACAGGATTTCGGAACTTCAGAATTTAAGTGAAACCAGGGGTAATTGAAGAGTACCAAGAGCAAGAGACCGGTCAGCGCAATAATTCGCCAGGAAAAGATATAGAGCCCCACCAGGCAGAAACCCAGCTGTAATAAAATCTGGTATAGCCACCAATATCTCCACCCGGAAAAGAACAGGAAAAAAGGCAGAAGCAGCAAAATCAAAAAGACAATGGGGTTATGCAATCTCTCCATGGTGTTCCTTATAGCGGAACCAACCAGTTAATGCTGGCAGCTTAATCTCACGGCAGCCAGTGGGAATCAATATATTTTTTATCAGCAAATACTCCCTGACAGATCTGAAAACAGATGTTTCCCATTATCGTCAACGCATCCTTTGCAAAAAACTTTATCTGCAGATCAATTTTTGCCAGTTGCACAACGATGTTCTCCAGCTCATTGAGAGAGAAATTTCGGGTATGCTTGACAGCTTGTTTGGCAACCCACTGATTGATTTTTAGTTTGCTGATTACCGCGTTCTCAGACAGACCGCCTTCCAGCATCCAGGATATTTTCAGCATCCGACGAAACTGAGATGCAATCAATCCAAAAACAGCAATCGATTCTGCAGGATGATCTTTCAAAATCATTTCCAAACTTTCAAGTGCTTTACGTAAGTCCTTCTGTACCAAAAAATCTGCGATACGAAAAATCGTAAACCGTTTTGAATGACTGGTACTCTTTAAAAGTTCTTCCGAGATGACTTGTGTGTCCGGAGGAAACTGCAAAGCCAACTTATCCAGTTCCATGTTTAAAACAGAAAAATCCGTTCCGGCAATTTCTATCAGCAGGTCTGCGGTTTCCACATCTAATCTAAGCTGTTTTTTTTTCGCCCGAGCAACGACCCATGAAACAGGTCGAAAATTGTCGTAGGCAATCGTACATTTAATTTCTTTAGTATGTTTTTTCAACAGCGGGTAAATTTCAGCGTTGATTTCACGGGGCTGGCGAATATCAGCAGTAAATATAAAGGTAACCTGCTCGGGCGGATTTTCAATATAGGATTTCAATAAAGCAACAACCCCGGATGTTCCAGTATGACTATCTGAGAGTTCAACTTCAGGAGGATCAAATACCAGGTTTCCTTTTAAGCGTTCATCAAGAAAAGCTTTAAAAAGGACCGTTTCCTTGTTTTTCCCTTTTTGTCGATAAATGAGTCGATTGGCCCATGACGGTTCAAGTTTCAGGTAAAACGTACTGCCACCGCAATGAATCACTTCAGTGACAATCTGAGCACCCGTTACATGATGCCTTGTGTCCATCCGGTCGACTGAACTGTCAACATCAAACCAGACTGAATCCTCATCAACAATAGTCTTTACAAGATTGATCTCTTTTAAGCCTGCAATTATCGCATCCGTCGGGGATTTTTTTAGTGGAATTTTTTGCAGGTTGATAACCTGAACAATAATTTTTGGCGCAAAAAATGAGACCGTTTGGCAAGTGTTCTGAAACTCGCTCAACTGTTTTTTAGCTTTTTCACGTTCCCTGGAAAAAAATTCAGCGACATCGAATGAAAAAACGGCATGTTCCTGGTCCGATTTCGGTATTAGACCGGTTGTTATTTCGTCAACCATCTCCTTTATTTCAAGAGGCTGATTACCAAATAGAAAATACGAGTGCATTTTTTTCCAACGGAGATAATTTATTGCTGAAGCGTTCCTGGTGACTCTCTTTTTTACACCTCTTTTAATATTAACTCAACTTTATTTGATATCAACCCCTCGTTTCGATTTTCCCACTATATAAAGATAGAATCCATTGACTTTTGCTATCAAAACAAAATATCAGTGGTAGTGAAGACTTGGTTTCTTGAAGGGACGGCCCACAGGCTGGTATTGCAACGGACCTTTTCACCAAGCGGCTACAGGGAATATTTGAAATGATTCAATGACTTTTTAAAAAAATCTGAAAATCTTATTCAGGAGATCGGTACATGACAAAAGGCTCACCGGCAGGTCAAGGAGATTCGTTCTCTTCGGTGAGCGACGATCTCCTGGAGATGCGTTTCAGTTCACAAAGTATTCAGGTTTTTCACAAAAATTTTGCGGACTTCGAATCGGCTCTGCCAACTAAAACCTACGGCATTCCTGTCCATTTTTCTGGAAACTTCGACAATAAATCTAAAAGTGCCATCCAGAATCTTGTTAACGAGAGTTTTGTCAACGCCGAAAAACATGGATTAAGACTGGAGCACAACAGCCCTGAGGTCAGTTTTCACACTCGCTCAAGCTGGGAAACCAAAGGTAACATTCCTTTGAAGAAAGGTGTCAGCCTGCCGGCTGCAAGGCTCAGCTGGAAGGATGGAATCCCTATGGTCGAATTGATCATTCCTGAAAAGATTACTACCAGCGAGGAGGTCATCAAAACGGTTCGACTGCTTTTTTCAAAACTATTCGGCAACCTGTTTTTCAATGAACATGTACCGCAAAAACCCGCATTTCGCCTAATAGTTGATGAAAAGGAAGCCTTGACATTCGATATGACTGAAAAAGCCCATTTCTGCCGTTTTACAGATCAGTTTACACCGGCCCTCCTTAAAGAGTTTGACCGGATAGGCCGGGAGCTGCATATCAAAGGCCCTAAATCCCGTGAATTTGGAAAGAAGGAATTTTTCAATAAATTACACCTTCCCGACCTGGAGATCGAAGAATCATCACAAAAATTGTTGAACGAAACATTCCAGATTCACCTCCAATCTCTGAAGGAGAATCCAGCTTTGTTTTATGATAAGCTTATCGGCCCGTTTTTTTCGCTCAACCCCCAAACGACGATACTGTTGCCCTATGACATGAGTAACTTTCGCACGCTGGCTAAAAAACAGCAGTGGACGATTTTTCATGCATTTGAAGAGCGGTTGCAACTCATTGTCAACTCGTTTGAAGAGCTTGTCGAATGCCGTGATTATCTGGAACAGGCGTCAGCGGAAAAACCTTTAGAATACCCAGTTCTGGCCGCCTGGAAAGACACTTTTAGCGAACGGATTAAAACTCTTAAACGACAGGGGTTTGTCAAACCGTTTTTGATCGAAGACGCCAAGCTGTCCCCCAAACAAAAAGAACTGTTTGACCGTTTCCCGCTTTGGATTTGGCAACATTGCAAACCGGATAAGCTCTCAGCAGGAAAAAAAACTGGATCGTATATCACAGCAGTGACACATCAATACAAAAACTCAGTCTATCAGAAGCTGTTTGAAGCGGCTTTGCGGATGCATAACTGTTTAAACATCATCCAGTCAGAGGAAAAGCAACGGTTCTCAGATTGTGCGGATTTCCGCCGCATCAAGACGATTCTCGCCTGGCTGGATATCCGAAAAACCTCCTATACAGACATGTTGTTTACCAGCAGAGTCGGGTCTCAACTTGGAAACCTGGCGAAAAGCGAAAAAATGGGGAAGAGAGAGGCTCTGGAGAATTTTGAACAGGGCTGGTCATATTTCGTCTCTTTTGCCATGGTGCATCAATATTTTCTGAACTTAAAAAAACGATCTCGACAAGACAGTGACCGCAGCGATCAGTTTTATTCATTGATCGATAAATTCATGCGAGCCCGTATTAAAAGCCAGCCCTCTTTTCAAATATCCTGTTTATTGATAGAATTCTATAAAAAAAGGCAATTCAATTTGAAAAAGGTGTCTGAACTGATTAAAAAAGAAACCCAGATCCTTGATTTTTTCATACTCAACCAACCGAATATCTTTAGTAATCAGTCAAAATCTCCCGCAGAAACAATAGATCACTTCTCCGGAAGCTTAATACAATGGCAAAATCAAAGAGACGAACAGGAAATCCGGCCAGACGAGCTTGAAGCTATCAACCTATCGGTCTCGCTGTAAAGTGTATATCCAGCCGTCTTTGAAACTACCGCTCATCATCCCTGAAAATGAATTATAAAAAAGTCGTTAAGTTCTTCCTTAAATTGAGTTTGACACTGGGTATCATCTTCTTCCTGGTTCAAAGTGGACGCCTGAATTTCAACCGTTTACTGCTGTTTTTGGATTCACCCCTAGTGCTTTTCACTCTTCTATTTGTACTCATTGTGATCATCATTCCCTTAACAGCCTTTCGCTGGTGGATGCTCCTCCGAGCCATTCAGATCAAGCTGCCCATACAAAGATCCTATATCCTGACCTGGATTGGAAATTTTTTTAACGCCACACTGCCTGGGGCTGTCACCGGAGATCTAATTAAAGGGTACTATTTAGTCAAACTGGACCGGAAGGAAGGGAAGACAAAGGCGTGGATGACCCTGATAATTGATCGGGCAACCGGTCTGTTCGGTCTGATAGTCATGGCATTTTTTGCCCTGGTTTTTAATTGGCGTTTGATCATCTCCCATCAGAATCTTCAACCATTGGCGATGTTTATCATTGCGCTTTTTGGTGCCATCGCTCTTTTTTACACGATTATCCTGTTTCCGTTTCCAGAAGGCAGAGACCCATTTATCCGACTGATCAACAAGCTGCCCAAAAGCGATCTTTTTTTGAAAGTCTACAATACATTCAAGATCTACCAGCATCACTGGCGTACACTGGCGACAACGCTTTTTATTTCGATCATCATTCACTCCCTGACCGCCTTTATGTTTTTTCTTGTTTCAAAAATGGTGAAGATGGATCAGATCGATATCGCCACCCAGATGTTTATTATGCCCATTGGGCTGATAACAATGGCGATTCCAATTGCCCCAGGTGGTATTGGAATCGGTCACGCGGCTTTTGAGACACTCTATCTTCTGATCGGGGTCAAAGGCGGTGCAGATATATTTAATCTTTATATCGTCACCCAATTAGCCGTTTATCTTCTGGGAGGCATTGTCTATTTTATGTACAGTAATGAGTATAAGGTCACGGAAGAAAATCTGCTGGGGGATGAAAACTGAACGGACATTACATTGACAGTTCAGTGATTGCATTTCAACATAGAAACTGATTCACAAATCATCAGACATATTAAATCCGATTCCGATTAGAGCAACTAGTACCTTGGTTTGAATATTCTATACTCAATTTGGCAATTTAAGCTGCCT
>JABGPJ010000055.1 GCA_018645005.1 Deltaproteobacteria bacterium
TTAAACTGGACACTGTCTAATTAAACTAGACACTTTTTAATTAAACTGGACGCTTGATAAAGAGTAGAAACAAAGACAACAGTGACAGAGAATTTCTACATGAAAGAGTTGTTGGAAAAATGAACCGAACCAAAATTCCAGCTTAAATCCCAGCCCTATTAAAACCGCTTAGATAATTTCGTCGAAGTCATCATGTCGGCCGGTCTCGCAAGAGTTAACGGGATTGATATTCCTGAGAAGGGAACATCAGAATCCAAACCTGATAAAAAGCAGAAATAATTCAATCCGGCAGGTATCTGTCAATTGGCGGAGATCCTCTCCGCTGATTAATTTTATTTGGAGGAATATAAAAATCGTTACAGAAGAGTTTGAAGAGTTGTTCAAGAACTATCCGCTTTATTCACAAGAGCAGGTCAAAGATCCATTGGTGATTGTCACGCGGCATCTCACATCATTTAGACAGGTTCGAAATACTATTCAGGATTTTATCGCGGTGCATAAACTCTTCGTCAGCGATATCCTCAAGGGTTAACACGAACATATTATAGTAGTCTGCGATTCTCCCATATTAAGTTTCGATGTTGAATTTGATAGTGAATTTTGTTCCGTTGTTACTATCCATATCTATTGAACCGTCCAGTTGATTTTCAACTAAAGTGCGAACGAGCTTAAGCCCTAAAGTATTGGAGTTCTTCCAATCTACTTCGCCTGGTATTCCAATACCGTTGTCCATTATAGTTAATTCAAGTGCATCAGGTAATTTCTTCATCTCCAGATTGATTTCGCCTTTCCTATCTTCGGGAAAAGCATACTTTAATGAGTTGGATACAACTTCATTAATAACTAGACCAAGTGGAGAGGCTTGTTTGATGCTGATTGGTATTTCTTCGATACTGATGTTCAGTTTTACCGTACTTGGATTCGCATTATATGTTTGAAAAATGGAGGTTGCGACTTTGGACAAATACCCCTTCAAATCAATTTCCGATAAATTTCCTGAGCCATGAAGCGTTTCGTGAACAGCAGACATTGTGTATATTCGGTTCTGGCTTTCTTTTAGGGCATCTTTGATTCGATCATCTTCAATACTACTTGATTGCAGTTTAAGCAGGCTTGAAATCACCTGCATGTTATTTTTCACTCTGTGATGGATTTCTTGGAGCAGCGTTTCTTTTTCTTTCAGGGCGGCTTTGATTTGGTTTTCTTCTTGTTTACGTTCTGTTATGTCCTCACAAAATCCAGCCATTCGTTTGCGCTCACCTTTATTGTTGCTGACAACTGTTGCTTGAGCCCTCACTGTTCGCCATTCCCCTTTTTTAGATTTAAAATTCAATCTATATTCAAAATCATAATCCGTCCCATTCTTCAGTGCCTCAGTCGTTTGCCTGTCAGCTTCTTTGCGATCCTCGGGATGAACACGCTTTTTCCAGCCCTCATAAGTCCCGTCAAATGTTCCAGCCTCATAACCAAAGATATTCTGCATGCGATCATCCCAAGCAACTTCATTTGTTTCAATATCCCAGATCCACGACCCGGCTTTTGCCGCGTGCATAGAAAGGCGGAGACGATTTTCATTTTGCCGAAGCGCATCTTCCACCTGTTTGCGCTTGGTGATTTCAATTTTAAGACGTTTATTCGAGATTAAAACAAAGGCAATGATTATGATCGAGATCAAAGTCACCACCAAGACCCATTTCAAAATGTCCACGAACTGAATGCCATATTCATATCGAATCGAAAGCCATCTGCTCCGGATTGCTTCGTGATCCTCAGGCTGCATCGCGTTCAGAGTTTTATCTATAATACTTGCTAGTTCTGGCCAGTCATCTCGAATAGCCATGGCCTGGTTATGATTGTCAAAAGGTGTTGGAGCGGCGACTTTGATATTTGTTAAATTTTGTTGCTGAAGAATGTAAGTTCCGATGGTCAGGTTCCCAATATATGCATTAGCTTCTCCCAGTGAAAGAGCTTGAAGCGCTTCATGGGTCGTCTCTTTCTTTAAAAGTATTATTTTTGGATATTCGTCAGACAGTTTTTTACTTATAGCGTAACCTTTTTCTATTGAAACGTTTTTTTTGTCTAAATCTTTTATTGTGCTGATGGAATAGTTATCTTTGCGAGAGAAAATGACATATGGCATCAAAAGATATTCCCTGGTAAACAGCATTTCTTTCAGACGTTTCGGTGTAATCTTGGCTGTGAGCAACAAATCAATTCCTTCATGATTTTTGATATTATTTAAAGCTACAGGCCACGGAATATCAGTCAGATACTGAACTTGAAAACCAGCTTTTTTTGCAATTATGTCCATATAATCAACTGATATGCCACGATATTTACCATCAAAAAAATGCAACGGTGGTGCAGCTCCAACGCGCACTCTGACAACATAGTTTTTGTTGATCCAGGTCTGCTCCTTCTTTGAATATTTTATTTTTTCAATAGCAAATAGCTGGTTACTTGCTAAAACGAGATAAAGTACACAAAAATATGTGATGAATACCTTTTTAATAATCATATTTGTTTCTCAAAATCAAATGGCAGTATCATTTCTGACTGAAAAATTTTATATAAACATAACCAGGATACACGGCATAAAAAATCAAGTTCAGTGATAGCTTTGTTTGCTCAAAATTACTGCTTAAATACTAGAATATTTTGAGAGAAAAAAAAAGACAATAAAAACTCGTCTTGTTTCACAAAAGCGGTGCTTAATTTGTTTCAGCAGGATCAGCGTACAACCCGGCTTATGATAAAACCCTGTTAGATTTTTTTTTAATGCAATCAAGACGTCACTACTGATATGCCAAAAAAATAATGCCACATGCATCTCAGAAAATTAATTTGGAATAAAAGCTGATCAAACAAATAATCCGAAGATGGTTATAGAAGTCTCTACATTTAAGCTCAAGCGTTTATCAGAAAATTTCCAAGTAGCAAAAATGATTGAATTCCAGTACGCTGGATAAAAATAGCCAAATTTAGGATCCGATACATTCAGCTATCGGTGCTAGATTTAGGGTTAATTCATTTAGAAGGCGAGGATAGAAAATGAAGAAAGTAATTTGCTTTATTGTACTTTGTTTGGGAATATGGATTCAATCGAACCCTGCAGTTGCTGAAACTGGTAAGTCGTTGACAATCTGCAGCACCACCTGGGGTAAATTAGGAGGTGAACATCTTCCCGGCAAAGGGTTTGTTTCTGATCTGGTGATGAGAGTTTTTCGTCACGCGGGTTACAAGATCGAAACTAAAATTGTACCCTGGCCAAGATGTATTGCTCAGGCAAAGCAACAAGAATTCGATCTGGTCGCTTCAGGATGGCAAGGTAAAAATTTTGAACCGTATTTCGACTACTTGAATGTCATTGTCAAAGATACCGTAAACTTCATCACGCTTAATAATTCACCCATCGAATCTGGAACATTCGAGAGTTTTTACGGTAAAAAAGTGGGATTCGTGAAAGAGGCTGGGGGACTGGAGGCTATTTTTGAGAAACACGATAAAATCAGGATCGTCTCAGTAGGTCAGCTGGTAAAACTCCCCAATATGTTGGTAGGGGGTCGGTTCGATGCTATTGTAAGTGATCCCGTCAGTTTGAATGAAGCCATTAAAACCATGGGACGCCCTTTCAAGCATAAACTCAAATCGCTCAATCCGCCGTTGAAGATCAATCTCAACTCACCGCTCATATCAAAAAACCACCCTCATAAAGCCCGGATCATGGCAGATTTTGATCGATCCTATAAAGTGCTGGTTGCAGAAGGTTTGTATGATGAGTTGGTTAAAATTCACGATCTGCAGGTGCAGCGCCCAGACTAGCTTTTTTTTGTCTAAGCTCATGGGCCTGAACAGTTCAAACCACCACGCGATGAAGCATTGAGGTCAATCTAGCAAGATTAAAACGGCCTTGATATGCCTATACCTTCAATATTTAGGAGGGGGTTATTACCTCCTCCTAGAGCGCTTGAGCCGTGATTCCCCGCTTGTATAGGGGAAAAATACTTACGGCAACGTTTTCATCAAGACTTGCATATGGTTCAAAGCTTCTTCAAAGTCGTATTGACTGACACATTCTTCGACTTGATTTAATAGGCTCTCTGATTCTGTTCCGCTTAAGTATTTTTTCAGTTTTTCAACAACATTTGCTGCTTCGGAATCATCGTCCTCCAGCAATTCTTTTAGTTCCAACATGAGCGATTCTACAACAGACATGTCAAATTCCACTGAGGAATCCACTTCTTTATCTATCTTATCGAGCACCTCCAGCCCCACAATGACTGGTAAAAACATTGGATCGTTGTTTACCAGATTTCGCTTCATGAATTGAGTTGAGCAGCAACTGCAGCGGTGAACTGATAAGCAGACGTATGGTCACAACGACGGAAAAGACCAATACGATCATCAGCGTCATAAAGATCAGGGCATTGAACCAGAGAAATTCTTTCAGCCCATTGATAATCTCATGGTCGTTAACTGTAATCTGTAAAATCCCAAGAAGTGACGTTTCATCCTGAGCTACTCTCTGAATATTGCGGCGAGTGCGAAATTCTGGAATTTCTGGTTCGATTTTTAGATCACCACGACTATTAATCATGTTTCCATTAGCGCTGAATATTGCAATGGAATCAACGGTTGGGAGAAGCATGATTCTATCCATCAGAGTTGTCATTTTCTCTTCATCATATTCCCAGATGGGTTGTGCAAATGCAATGCTTTGCACTTGCACTAATTCCTGCAAATTTTTGATTTGACGAGATATTCCTTGTTCGTAAAACTTCCACCCCTGATAAGAAAATACAATTACTTGAGATACGGTTACTAATGGAATCAGCACTATGAGTATTTTGGTGACTAACGATTTTTTAGTCATAATTCGTTTAGTGTCTATTTTAGAAGCGGGCTACGCGTAAACATTTGGTTGTTTACAAGTTCAGAAAGCGTTTTTTGTGTATCGAAGAGGTTCCCGGTTATCCACCTTGTGAAACGCGCACCTCAAATGACGAACAGGACAATCATCATTTTGCTGAAAATGCGACCACCTCGGCCGGCTTAAATAAAGGTAATTTTGCTATTCAGCTCAGACCAAATTGCTACGAAAGATAATTTAAGCGATTTATGTTAAAACAATACTCACTATTGATTTCTCTAAAAAAGCAAATCAAAAATCCAGATTCCGACAAAAAATCTCTGATGGACTCTATTAATGACTCTGTTTATTTAATGCCCTTTTCGTGAAAACTGAAAATTTTAGATGCATAATATCAACGTATTGAAAATTCCATTTTTGCAAAAACAGAGGTAATCAAACAGGCTCATTAATTCAGATCTGCAAAATAGAAATCTTCAACTCAAAAGCTAAACCCTATAAAACCCATTCGGTAGTGTCAAAAGATTGATTATTGATCTGTGATATCTCTGCTTATCAAGACAAAACCTGTTATCTTACCTTCATTCTTAATTGGCCCAATATGACTTGCAAAAATACGGCTTTGACCTTCTGGTGTCTCATACTCGATTTTGTATCGTTGTTTATGACCTGTTTTCAATACTAATTCGATGTTTTTTTTGACTACATCTCTAGATTTCTCCGGAATTTGATCGTATATAGATCTATCAACGATGTCTTTTGTCTCTGAATACTTAGTCCTATTTATGTATTTAATGTTACCATTTAAATCAATCATCATAATATGATCTGGAGCATTTTCAAATACTGCAGTCAATTTTGCCTCTGACTCTTTCAGTAATTCATCTGACTGTTTTCGATCAGTAATGTTCTGAGCAAAAGCCGTGACTCCGATTATTTCTTTGTTAAAGTTATTAATCGGATTATATTGAATTTCAAAATAATTACGTGACTGATCCTCACCATATTCTTCATTGGCAACGTGTCCTTCTCCGATCATTGCTCGATCATAATGGGCTTTAACTTTTGCTATGTCATCTTGACCTTTCATAAAATCGAAAATACACACTCCTATTTGCGGTCGCGTTCCATAAGCATGCTCCATTGATTCCGCATGGGTTTTATTGAAATATAAATATCGATACTCCCTATCCAACGAGAGAATGATCATATTTTTGGCACTTTCGATACTTGATTCCAATAAAATCTTGCTGCGAAGGAGTTCTTCCTCTGCTTTCTTTTGGAGCGTAATATCTTTCCATATGCAATGGGTTTGCTTAAACTTACCTTCTGAATCATATCCTATTTTGCCGTTGAAAGAGACAAGTACCAGCGAGCCATCCTTTTTCATCATATTAAACTCAACTCCAAGTATCTCCCCCATACTCTTAAAACGAGGAAAATTCTCTTTAAAATGATCTGCCCACTCAGGGTGAATGAAATCGCCGAACGACTTACCTATAACTTCTTCTTTTGTATATCCAAGTTGATCTAACCATTCATTGTTAACGTCAATAAAACAACCGTTTTCATCTAGAGATTGATAGCTGAGTGGAGCTCGCTCATATAGTAACTGGAATTTTTCTTTTTCTAGTCTTAATTCTTCTTCAACCTTCTTCCGTTCAGTGTCCACCCTGGAAACATACAATGCCATCTCAAGTGTCACTTTCAGATCTCTTTCTTGAATCGGTTTCAACACATATCCAAATGGCATTGTTATCTTTGCTCGTTCAATTCTTTCCTGATCAAGATAGGCGGTTGAGAAGATGGCTGGAATACCTAATCTGTTTCGGATGACCTCAGCAGTATCAATCCCGTCTTTATCGCCTTTTAGACGAATATCCATTAATATGAGATCCGGTCTATCTTCCTCGGCTTTATTAATGGCATCATCTCCTGTATCAACAATTGAAGTCACTTCGTATCCTAATCTCCGTAACTGACTTTCCAGCTCCATTGCGATGATGGCTTCGTCTTCAACGATCAGTATTTTGGCTTTTTCCATGGTTATGATTCGATATTGAATTTGATGGTGAATTTCGTTCCGTTTTTGTTTCCCAAGTGTATTGAGCCCTTGAGTTGGTTTTCAACCAGGGTGCGGACGAGTCGAAGTCCTAATGTATCAGCGTTCTTCCAATCTAAATCTTTTGGCATACCGATTCCATTATCCATTATGATTGCCTCCACCGTGCCATCATCCATTTTCTTAATCCGTATTACCAATTTACCTTCCCTTTTCATGGGGAAGGCATATTTCAAGGCATTGGTGATTATTTCATTGAGGGTGAGACCAAGTGGTGAGGCCTTATTAAGTGAGCCATTAACTGGCATTTTTGTGGATTTTGATAATAGGCTCGCCATAATGCTTTTGTGTTTAGGACTTAAATGCTGGATGATCACATAAGCCATATTGCTATCAGAAGGCATGTTGGAGAGAAAAACGCCTCCAGCGCTTCTAGACCGCCAGCGGACGCCCCTAAACCGACGATAGGAAAGTCTGTGGGTTTTGTTGTTTTCACCGGTTTATCAGTTTTGGATACCATTTTAGTTTTTTTCGCAGCTTGTTTTCCTTTTTTCTTTTCAGCCATTTATATTGCCATCTGTGCTTATCTAAGCGATTTGATGATCTGAAATGAAGAGAACTTTTCACAAAGTCACATGTTGTTTGCAGTTTAATGTACATGAATTAATCTCATAAACCAAGGTTACATATAGGAAATTATTTCAAGGCAAAAAAACAAACCAATTGATGGCACCGCTTGAAATTTTTTGAATGACTCACAGAGAAAAATCTAGTCCAAATCCCAGCCCCATTCAGCCCACTTTGTAGTTATCTAAATAGCACTACCAGTAACTTCCGGGACAAACTAATCTTCAATTAAAAAATTTATTAAACAAAGAAATATCGTAACTATTCACCACATTACCGGAGTCGGGGGGATTATGATTCAAAACGATGGAAAACAGGACGTTTTCCAACAGCTCCATGGATGGATTCATGCGTGTTTTGAATTATAATCCCCTCGACGGAGGGGAGCTGAATAGATACGAAATATCTATAATTTGACAAAGTTACAGCAAGTGGTATGACTGGTATGGAAGATATTGGGGGAAAAATGGTGGAGGCGACGTGGATTTTCCCCATATTCGTCCGCAGCTCAAATTAGTCCAACCGCCCCGCCATCCCCTTATTAACAGAACGGATTGCCCCCCCCAAATTGTATCGGGTTCACCGTGTCAGTCTGCTGCCGGTGGGAGGAGTGATCGAGTTTCCGGTTTCACCCTCAAGAACAGAATCAAGACAAGTCCCAAGATCGCAATACCGGTTAAGACCGCAAATGATGCCTGGTAACTGCCGGTAACATCAAATATGTAGCCGGAGACTGTTGGACCGATGGTTCCACCCAGGGTCCCTACGAAGAGGACGATTCCAAACAGCTGCCCCAGGGAATCGATCCCAAAACGCTCAGCAATGAGAGGGGACATGACGGTGAAAAAACCGCCATGAGCAAAGCCGTAAACAAACGCGAAGACGAATAGCATCCAAATTTCAGCGGCCAGCTGCAGCCAGATAAGGCTGCTGATCAGGATGATAAAACAAAAGATCAATGATCTCTTACCCCCGATCTTGTCAATCAGTGATCCCGTGACAATTCTGCCGATGATGCTCACCGAACCGATGGTTGAAAGCACCGCCGCGGCCAGTGTCGGCCTCAGGCCTTGATCCTGTGCATGGGGGATGATATGCACGATGACAGTCAATAGGCAGAAAAACACCGTAAATTCAGCAATACATATAATCCAGAATTGAAGGGTTCGGAGGGCTTCCCGGGAGGAGAGGCTATCAGAATCAGTGTTAGCCGTGATGTCTGCTCCGGTGTTGCTCTCTCCATCGGGCAATACACCGATCGATTGCGGATCGAGTTTCATCAACTGGGCCAGCAGCACCAGTACAATCAGCGAGAATCCGCCGATCATCAGATAAGCATTGCGCCAGCCATAAACAGCTATCAGGCCAGTCGCCACTATTGGGGCTATGAACTGTCCCACACCTGTACCAACCTTTGTCAGGCCCGTCATTCTGCCGCGAAATCGAATAAACCATCGTGCAACGGTGGACAAGGTAATCACATCGTGTGTGCTGAAACCGATACCCACCAGAACGCCATACAGGATGTAGAGATGCCAAGGCACCTGGATGAAAGACATCAACAGGTAGCCAATACCCAGCAGAAAACCGGAAACCGTTAAGATGATTCTTGGGCCGAACCTGTCGTTCAACGTACCAAAAAATATGGCCCCCGCACCCATCACAAAAAAAGACAGGGATGACGCCCCTGAGATCAACCCCCTGGACCATCCGAACTCCTGCTGGAACTCCGTGAAGAAGACCCCGTATGTGAACATAGCGCCGATGCATATCCCCTGGATGAAAAAACCGGCTGTAACGATATTGTATCCATAAAAGTACTTTTTCAATACACCTCCTCAAACAAGAGCATAAAATACGACGGGCTGCAGGCGATATCGTGAAATAATTGTTTTCTTTTCCGGTATTGGCAGAAAAGGCGACAGGTCGAAACATCATTCTGACCGGGAACTGATCAAATTGCAATTTCCAATCTGGAGGATGGACTTTACAAACGGGCTCCCCCTTTGGAACCGGGGATCCGGTTCAGATATCAATTATTTTTAATGACAAGCGGCATGAAGAAAGAAACAACTCTTGACTTCGAAAAAACAAGTTTCTACCATTATAGTATCTAGTCAATAATAATGATGCAATTAGTGAACATTGAAGGGAAAAGGTAACAACTCCACTAAAATGCTGCTGCGGTCCAATCCGGTTTTGAACTAAAGTCAAGTAAGGGGTTTGAACACAACCGTTTCAGCGACTTGAACCGTCCAGATCGTCTGTCATATATCCATTTCAACTTTTAAGGTGAGAGCTATACTATGCCAAAATCTAAGATCACGTCCAAAAACAGTTCGACTCACCAACCTGTCGGCAAACTGCCAGAAGATCAGATAAAAGCAAACTTCACTGAAATGCACGAGCCGCTGACCACTTCGCAGGCAGAAATAGAAGCCAGCAGGTGTTATTTTTGTTATGACGCCCCCTGTATCACAGCGTGTCCAACCGGTATCGATATTCCTGAATTTATTAAACGGATTCAGACAGGTAATCTTAAAGGTTCCGCACGCAAGATTTTAGAACAGAACATTATGGGTGGGATGTGCGCGCGTGTCTGTCCAACAGAAGTGCTTTGTGAAGGCGCCTGCGTTCGTAATACCCATGAAGACAAGCCGGTCGTCATTGGCCTGCTGCAACGCTATGCAACCGAAAAGGTCATCGAGAAAAAAGAGCCCCTGTTTGAGCGGGCAACACCGACTGACAAAAAAATTGCTGTTATCGGTGCTGGCCCTGCGGGCCTGTCATGTGCTCATCGCCTGGCGTTATTCGGCCACAATGTGACCGTTTTTGATAAGAACAAAAAGGCCGGGGGATTGAATGAACACGGCATCGCAGCTTACAAAGCATTGCATGATATTGCTCAAAAAGAGGTCGACTATATTCTCGATATTGGTGGAATCAAAATCAAACCAGAAGTCCAGTTTGGGGTAGACTTCACTCTCAATGAATTGAGTGATGATTATGATGCCGTTTTTATTGCCATCGGACTGTCCGGCGTTAATCCTTATAAAATTGAGGGTGAAGAGGTCGATGGCGTCATAGACGCGACGCGTTATATCCATAACCTGCGCCAGGCCGAATTGATGTCTGATCTGCCAGTGGGCGATAACATTGTGGTTATTGGGGGTGGTATGACCGCCATCGATATTGCGGTTCAGTCAAAAAAGCTGGGGGCCCCCGAAGTCACCATCGCTTATCGGCGGGACGAGGCGCGGATGAAAGCCAGTCAACATGAACAGCACTATGCTCAAACAAATGACGTTAAACTGAGGTTCTGCTCCAGCCCCAAAAGAGTGTTGAGCAAAGATGGCCAGGTGACAGGTATCGAATTTGACATCACCAGGGTGGCACTGGACGGCAAGGTTTCAAAAACCGGAAACACCTATCAACTGGAGGCCGATGTGATTTTTAAGGCGATTGGCCAGACACTGCCGGATGAACAGCTGGGAGATTCAACCAGCGGCCTCAAAATTGAAAACGGACGGCTGGCCGTCAACGATGAAAGGAAAACCTCGCTGGACAACGTGTGGGCCGGCGGCGATTGTGTCTCCGGTGGAGAAGATTTAACCGTCAGCGCGGTCCAGGACGGCAAACTGGCAGCTGAATCGATCCACAGGTATCTTCAAACTTCATGAACCCTGTTGTCTCAAAAATGAACTGCTCCGCCGCAAGCGGCGGGGTATAAGAAGAGCATTCCTTGCTGGATCCCGGTTTTCGCCGGGATGACTCGACGCCGCAAGCGGCGGGGTATTAAACCCCAGCTACGCATAAAACAATCACTATGGTGAGGAAAGATAATGGCTAATTTACAGACCAATTTTGTCGGGATTAAATCTCCCAATCCGTTCTGGCTCGCGTCCGGTCCGCCGACAGATAAAGACTACAACGTCAATCGCGCTTTTGAAGCAGGTTGGGGCGGAGTTGTCTGGAAAACATTGGGCGAGGATCCGAATATCGTCAATGTAAACGGCCCAAGATATGCGGCCTTGCACAGCAATGACAGAAAGGTGATCGGCTTTAACAATATTGAGCTGATTTCAGACCGGCCTTTGCAAACCAATCTGAAAGAGATCCGGCAGGTCAAGCGGGATTGGCCTGACCGTCCGATTATTGCTTCGGTGATGCTGCCAATGAACGAGGCCTCCTGGGCAAAACATATCCCCATGATAGAAGACACCGGGGTAGATGGTTTTGAACTCAACTTCGGGTGCCCCCATGGCATGTCCGAAAGGGGCATGGGGGCCGCAGTGGGACAGGTTCCAGAGTATGTAAAGCAGGTAACCGCATGGTGCAAGAAATACACATCCCTGCCGGTGATTGTTAAATTAACGCCCAATATTACAAATATTCTCCATCCCGCCAGGGCCGCCAAAGATGGTGGCGCCGACGCAGTCTCCTTAATTAATACGATTAATTCGATTATGCGTGTTGATTACGATTCGCTGACGATGTATCCCACCACTGATGGCATGGGGACACACGGTGGATATTGTGGTGAGGCCGTTAAGCCTATCTCGCTGAATATGGTTGCCGAGATTGCCCGTACCGCGGAAACCCGTGACATTCCCATTTCAGGTATCGGTGGCATTACAACCTGGCGCGATGCCGTCGATTATATCGCCCTGGGGGCATCGAATGTTCAAGTGTGCACTGCAGCCATGGTTTATGGTTTTAAAATAGTGGAAGGCCTGGTTGACGGGCTGAACAATTTCCTGGATGAAAAAGGCATGACAACTGTTGATGACCTGGTAGGCAGGGCGATACCTTCTGTAACCGATTGGAAATACCTGAATTTAAACTACATCGAAAAAGCAGTTATCGATCAGGATTTATGTATTGAATGCGGTAAGTGCCATATCGTCTGTGAAGATACATCCCACCAGGCCATTACAAGTTCAGTCAATGGTGTGCGCAAGTTTGTCGTTAAAGACGAAGCCTGCGTGGGTTGTAACCTTTGCGTCAGCGTTTGTCCCATTGATCATTGCATTACCATGAAGCCATTAGGCGAAGGTACAGATCCCCGTACCGGGCTGCTGGTGAATCCCGAGCCCGCAAATTGGACGACCCATCCCAATAATCCGGCAAGTAAAGAAAATGTCTAGCAGACATTTCCAACACTGTGGCCATAAACTGCAAACCGGTGACGATCAGGACAAGCCCATGTTTTTAAATACATGGGCCCGATGGAACCAGGAACTTCCGAAGGCCAGTTCTGAGGCTTTGGCGTGCTTGTAAAACAAGTGCATATCCCACTCTTCGGTAAATCCGATCCCCCCCTGGATCTGTTGTCCAATCCAGGTCGTTTTCCGGTAAGCTTCGCTGGCCCAGGCTTTAGCCATGGCGACCTCTGTCTCGCAGGGCAGACCTTCGCTCAACAGGTAGGCAGCCTGGTACGCAATCAACCGGGTCGACTCAAGGTAAGTTGCCATGTCGGCGCAGTGGTGCTGGACTGCCTGCAGGCTACCGAGGGGTCGACCGAACTGATGGCGCTCCTTGACGTAGTCGACTGACATTTCAACAACTCGCTCCAATCCGCCCAGCATTTCACCACATTTCAGAACGGTGGCTTTGGGCAGGATACCGCGCAGGTGAAGATGTCCCCGGCCCACATCACCGATAACGTTTCCTGCCGGGACCCTGACATCGTCGAACCTGACAGCGAACGTTTTTTCCCCGGTCAGGGTGTTCAAAAACGTTGTTTGCAGCCCTTCGCTTTTACCATCTATTCTGAGAAGGGTGGATCCCCCGGTTCCGTGACCCTTAACTCCGGCGCAGACGATTATCTCGTCGGCCACATGGGCATAAGGCACCAGTAACCGAGTCCCGTTCACAAGAAACTGGTTGCCCTGGCTTTGTACAGCTTCGATCGTTGCTTCATCGGCATCAAGCCGACCCTGTTCGTCAAGCAGAGCTAACGTCAGTATCTTTTTACCCTGGATTATCCGGGGCAGGAGACTGTCTTTCAGATTGTCGTCTCCTGCGTCGTTGATCAGCAGACCCGACATGACGGCACTGGTGAACAGAGGACTTGGCAGAAGCACTTTCCCGATCTGCTCGAAAAGAATAAAAAGATCCAGAAAACTCGATTCCATGCCCCCGTACCTGTCGTCGTATGTCAGGCCCAGCCATTCGAGTTCGGCCATTTTTTTCCAGAGAGAGGGTGAAAACCCGATTTCGTCTTCGATCATCTCCCTGACCAGGTCCGCGGGACATTCTTTGTTCAGGAACTCCGCAAACGATTTACGCAGCATTTCCTGCTCAGAAGTGAATCCAAATTCCATTTCTTACCTCACATTATAATTTAGCCTCTGGGCAGTCCCAAGCCTCTCTGGGCGATAATATTTTTCAATATCTCTGTGGATCCTCCCTGCATTGTATAACTGGGTCCCCACAAGTAGCAGGCGGCCAGATCCACAGGAAACGGCGACCATTCGGTTCCTGTCCTGATTTGGCTGATGGGTCCCAGTATCTGGGTGGCAACGTTGTTGAGCCGTTGCTCCAGTTGGGTACAGAACGCCTTCGTCAGAGCTGCCTGTGTGGTTGGTTTCTTCCCCTGGTCGATAATCCAGGCGTTCTTGTAGCACAGCAGACGGCCAATGGCATATTCGATTTCCAATTGTGCCATCTGATCCTTTACCCAGGCATAGAACTCTCCGTTTTCTCCTTCATCGCTCATCTTCTGTACGTGCTTTTTAAGGAGATCGAAAATCGAGTAATTTTGCAGCAGGCGTTCCATGCCGGCTCGTTCGTAGTCCATTTGAGCCATAATCTGCCGAAAACCTTCGTTTTTTTTGCCGACCAGATATTTCTTTTCAATTCTGACATCATCGAAGAAAACTTCGTTGAAGCTATGGGCGCCCGCACTGTTTATGATCGGCCGAATGGTAATGCCCGGACTCTTCATGTCGACGATAAATTCGCTGCAGGCGAGATGCTTGCGTACCGACTTGTCGAAATCGGTTTTGGCGAGCATCCAGCCGTAGTCGGCCATGTGGGCTTCTGATGTCCATATTTTCTGACCGTTGATGACGTAGACATCACCATCCTCGACAGCCGCGGTCGATACGGCACCTAAATCGGAACCTGCATCGGGCTCGCTGAAAAGCAGACAGAACTGAGCCTCCTTTTCGGCTTTGACGATGCGAGACAGGAAAAACGACTGTTGCCATTCGGTCCCAAAATTTATCAGCGAAGGTCCGATCTGTCGATCGGCCAGAAAATGATACCCGATGGGAGCCTGATACTTCATGAGCTCCTCGTTCATGATCATCTTTTCCACATAGCTGCGCCCCTGTCCAAAATATTGTCTGGGCCAGGTTAGACCGATCCAGCCTCGCTCCGCCATTTTGAGGGAAAATTCACGTGATTCCCTGGCTACAAGACCCGCACTGTCGACGGTAAAACTCCCCGCTGCCATTTCCGCTGCCACGAAGTCTTTGACCTCCTGGCGAAAATTTTCCTGCTCCCTGGTAAATACAAACTTCATTTTCTCCTCCTTTATCATGAACGACCGCGTAAAACCGGATCAACAAGCGATTCACCTCCTCCTGAGCGAATAATCTGTGCATAAATCGGTCTCGAAAACCACGCCAACAATACGTGTCATTTTTTATGTTGTCTTCTTATTTTTCAGAATTCCATCCCCATCGGTCAGCTTCGGTATGCAGATCAATTGCCCTTGAGTTGGTGGGAACACATGTTTTTTCTGTGTCGGGGTATTCAAAGCAGTGGCATAGAAACCGGGCTACCTCGGAATTCCTGTTTTGGCCACCGCTATCAGCATCAGTAGCGGTCTTAACAAATTATGATGTGATATCAATTCATATGATTTCAATCAGTCCCAATTCAATCTTATTCTTTTATTATCATGGAAGAATTATCATTGAAAACAACTGAGCTTAAAGCAGAAATTTCCGGATTCAGGTTCAAGTCCGGTTGTAGGCACATTCAATTTCAAAGGCTTATTATAGATAAACACATCAAAATACCCTCTTTTTCAATCCAGGACAATCCACAAGATTATTGGGATAACCGGGTGTCACTTTTCTTCTAAGGGTCGGCTCAAAAATTACTCAAGTGTTTCCCATCAATGTAAAGGAAACGCGTTGACTTGGCATTCTGTCAGCAAAATGTCCGGTCTTTATAAGACTTTTGCGGACAGTTTATGCCAAGTTATTTTTGTACGATCCCTAAACCCAAAATAGCAACCATTGGAGCGAAGAGAAAAAAGCACCTATCAGGAGCCCGGAGTTCAAAGTTGGGTGACGACTCCTGATGACCCGGAATTGAGAAAATTGCGATAAATTGCACATTAACAATAAAATAAGATATTATGAGCTTAAAAGACTATTTCTTTGGTTACAAAAAACCCAAGTTGAAATGCACAATGGGTGATGAATGTGATCTGTCTAGAATTAAGGTGTCAGATAAAAAAAGTTCAGAGAGTTACCGTTGGGAATGCAAAAAATGCCAGCAGCAGTATTTTTACAGTGATTCTTTCCTGAATGGGAAAAAAACAGCCTCAGAATAACGTTTTGACGTCAATCCGATCCCTTAGGGTCGGCTCATAAATTAGTCAAGTGTTTCCCATTAATGAAAAGGAAACACGTTGCTGTCAAGTGTTTCCCATTCGAGTGATTCCCATCAATGTCAAGGAATCGCGTTGTAGGTGAAAAGGAAACACGTTGCTGTCAAGTGTTTCCCATTCGAGTGATTCCCATCAATGTCAAGGAATCGCGTTGTAGGTGAAAAGGAAACACGTTGCTGTCAAGTGTTTCCCATTCGAGTGATTCCCATCAAT
>JABGPJ010000054.1 GCA_018645005.1 Deltaproteobacteria bacterium
AATTTGTTGCCCATTTCTAAATCCCCTGTCCAGCAGGTCCCCTGTGCTGAGGATGATATCCGGTTTTTCTTTTTGGACAATCTGGTAGATATCAGTGGCCATTTTTTCACCAATGATAGGACTGAAATGGACGTCTGAAATCTGGAGCAGTGTGATTTTTTTTATACCTGCAGGAATTTTGCGGGTTGTGATCTGTACCCGCTCAGTTTTTAATTGCCGTGCTTCGTGCCAGCCATAAAAGAGGATGAAGAGGCTGAGCCCCATTGTTAACAGAAAAACCCCCCGGGTCGTTTTTGAGGAGTGTGGATATCCCAAGCGGCGTGAGATGAAGAGAACAATATCTGCCGACCCATGAATCATCAGAAACAGAAACAGGAATGCCAGCCAGCTGTATCCGGTGAGGCTTGTCAGGGTCGCCAGAATTGTGGGTCCCTGCCAGCTGAAATAAAAGGTTGCCACCGGGGTCAGGATGATTGTCACCAATAACAACCGCACCAGTAACAATGGCAGTGTTTTCAAAGTGACGAAATTGCGGTGTTTGAGGATGAAATAGGTGTTCAGTGAGCTGTAAACGACTATCACGGCCGTTAGAAAAAGAATGAATGTCAGGGATCCGTTCATGTGAATATCAGATATATGATTAGATGACTGTTCCAAAAAAACGTTAAAAGCCTGTTTGCGGATAATCATATCAACCATTTTTCATTCATACCAGACCGGAGCGGAAAAGGTCGGCTGCGATTTTGCTAAACATCTGCAGGATATGAGGTAGAAGGTATCTGTAGTAATAATTATGATCTTGACGAATCGTCATCTACAGGACAGAATAGAATGACAAACCCGCACAACGCCGGATAGGTTCTCTGATTCCCAGCTAATTTTATCTGGATGGTTCCTGACACATTGAGGCATTGCTTCAGCATCAATTTATTGACTATGAAAAAATTTGCACTTCTGGCTCTGTTTTCGCTTTTGCTGATCCCGCTTACCGCCCTTGCGGTCATCCCGGGAAAATTCGATGTGATTGTTCCTTTTTCGCCGCCACCTGCAAATTCTCTGGATCAGGTGACGATCCACGACGTGTTTGCCTTCGACTGCCCTCATTGTTATGACTTTTTTAGCAATGAGTATAAGGCGTTGAAGAAAAAATTTAAAAACAAGGTCAAGATTATTCATCAACCTATCGGCTGGCGGGGACCAGACCCAGGCAGGCTTTATTTTATTGCTGAACAAAAAGGTAAGGGGGATCAGGTCCTGGCGATGACCTTCGATTTTATTTTTAATAAGGGTCTCGGGAAAGAGATGTTCAAGAGGGATAAACTTCAATTTGTGGCCCGACTGAACGGATTGACAAAAGAGTTCAACACGATGATGGATGCTCCGGAAATCGTCAAGAAAATGAACGATAGTATGGCTTATGCGCAGTCGAAAAAGATCGACAGTACGCCGACACTTGTGATCGAAGACGTCATGATCCCGAATCGTCACTATTCAAATCTCGTGACAATTATCAACGCACTTCTGAAAGAACCTGTACAATAAAAGACCGCTTCGAAAATTCTGCGGTATTGATTCAAGATATCTAAGGAATTGGAAAATCGCCGAGTCGACGGTGGATCTCCAATTCCTCCCAGCCCTTTTAACTAACCATCAGCACTACCCGATCCGACTATGAATATCACCCAAACGATTGCTATTGAGACCGCTCTATCTGAAAAACAGATCACAAATGTGATTAATATGTTAAATGATGGGAATACCATCCCGTTTATGGCCCGCTACCGCAAAGAGAACACCGACAATCTGGATGAGGTTCAGTTGAGGTTGATCCGCGACCGGTTTGAATATATCTCTGAGCTGGAACACAGAAAAGAGGTGGTGCTGAAATCTATAGATGAGCAGGGTAAGCTGACTGATGAATTGGCGCAGGCTATTCATCAGGTGACAACCAAACAGGTCCTGGAAGATCTCTACCTGCCGTTTAAGCCCAAAAAAAGAACCCGTGCCACCATTGGCCGGGAAATGGGTCTGGAGCCGTTGGCTGAATTGATGAAAAACCAGGAAAATAGTGATTCCTGGTTGACCGCCTACCTGGCGGAAAAGGGAGAAGAAATCGAGGAAGTTGAGGCAAAACAGAGAGCCCGGGATATTCTTGCTGAATGGATATCAGAAGATGCAGAAATCAGAGACCGTATCCGGGAGATCAGCCGGGGTGAAGGTATCATCAAAACAGAAGTGCAGAAAGAGTTTGCTGAGGAAAAAACCAAATTTGAGATGTACTATGACTACAACGAACCCGTCAGACTTATTCCAGCCCATAGATACCTGGCTGTGAGACGTGGTGAGGAAGAATCTGTGCTGAAACTCCGATTCGAACTGCCGATCGAAAGTAACCTGGCTGTGATCAACAAAAAATGGATCGATCTGCAAAAAAAAGAGGATGAAGATCTGCGATTGGCAATTATCGATGGTTATCAGCGCCTCATCGTACCGTCTCTCGAGGTGGAGCTGAGACTCGAGCTGAAAAGCAAAGCGGATGAAGAGTCCATCAAAGTGTTTGGCGAGAATCTGAGGAATCTGCTCCTGGCACCCCTGGGTGGCACCCGCATGATTCTGGGACTGGATCCGGGTTTCAAATCCGGAACCAAGGTGGTGGTGGTTGACGATACCGGCAAATATCTCGGAAAAACAGTTATCTATCCCACTTTTTCCGAAAAGAAGGTCCTGGAAGCAGAGAAGCTGCTGGACAATCTTCTTAAAAAATATCCCTGCGAATTCATCTGTATTGGCAACGGGACGGCTTCCAGAGAGGTCATGCAGTTTACCCGGAATTATTTGAAAAAGACGGCCAAAACAGAGATTCAACCGGTGATTGTCAATGAATCCGGCGCTTCCGTCTATTCAGCTTCAGAGGCTGCCAGAGAGGAATTCCCCGATCTGGATGTGAGTTTCAGAGGATCTATCTCCATTGCCAGAAGATTCCAGGACCCACTGGCGGAATTGGTGAAAATCGACCCGAAGTCAATCGGTGTCGGCCAGTATCAGCACGATGTGGACCAGAAGAGACTTAAAAAGTCTTTGGATGAAGTGGTTGAATCCTGTGTCAACTTTGTAGGGGTTAACCTGAATACGGCTTCTGCTTCTCTGCTGTCCTATGTCTCAGGGTTGAATAATACCCTGGCAAAAAACGTCGTGGCTTATCGAAACGAAAATGGGGCTTTCAAAAAGAGAAAGGAGCTCATCAAGGTTCCGCGTTTTGGACCGAAGAGCTTCGAGCAGTCCGCCGGTTTTTTGAGAATCAAGGATGGCGCTGATCCCCTTGATCAATCAGCGGTTCATCCGGAGAACTACAAAACAGTCAAGCAGATGGCTGCAGATTGCGCTTTGTCAGTGACTGAATTAATCAGCAATAATAATGCGCTGGACAATTTGGACATCTCCAGATATAAAACAGAAACCGTCGGTAACCTTACACTGCGGGATATTATCGCTGAACTCAAGAAGCCGGGTCGGGATCCCCGGACTTCTTATGTCGGGGCACAACTCAACGAAGATGTGCAGACCATCAAAAACCTGGAAGTGGGAATGTCTTTAGAGGGTACAGTGACCAATATGACCAAGTTCGGCGCTTTTGTGGACCTGGGGGTACATCATGACGGTCTGGTTCACATCTCCGAGATGTCTAATCGGTTCATAAAAGACCCAGGGGAAATTTGCGGAGTCGGTGATATTGTCAAGGTGACGGTGTTGAGTGTAGACTTGAATCGCAACCGTATCGCTCTATCCATGAAAACAAAACCGTCTGCCAGTTCGGGAAGGAAAAAAAAGGCGAAACCAGTTCCAAAAAAACCGCTCTCAAGCGGCGAAATTGAAAATGATTTGGAAAAACTAGCCGACAAATTCAAAGGCCTATGATTCTTTGCCGCGATCAGACCTCGAAATGCGGTGGGATTTATCATCTTAACCTCAGGAGGCTCATGGTTCATTTGCTGAAGAAATATCCAAAAGTTGCTCTCCCTTTCATACTGATTTTCATTCTCTCTTCCCAGACAACTCTAGCGGCTTCCGGTTCAGGCCAGATCTCCTGGATGATGTTAATTTTCGGACTCGTTGGCGGTTTGGCCCTGTTCCTGTTCGGGATGGAACTGATGAGTGAAGGGATGAAAAAAACCGCTGGAAACCAGATGCGGGCCATTCTGGCCACTTTGACCAGCAACCGGGTTGTCGCTCTGCTGCTGGGAGCCTTTGTCACTATGGTCATCCAATCCAGCAGCGCTACCACGGTCATGCTGGTCAGTTTTGTCCAGGCTGGACTCCTGACATTTGTCCAGGCGATGGGTGTGATACTGGGCGCTGATATTGGCACGACCATTACCGCCCAGATGATCGCTTTCAAACTGACAGATTATGCGCTTTTAATGATCGCCATCGGATTCGCTGTCCGTATGTTCGGCAAAGGGGAATCGGCAAGAAATATTGGTGAGGCGATTCTGGGTTTTGGGATTCTGTTTTTTGGCATGAAAATGATGAGCGATGCCATGAAACCACTCCGAACCTACTCAGTTTTCATTGAGTTTTTGAGAGGACTGGAAAACCCGGTGCTGGGGATTCTCGTTGGTGCATTGTTCACTGCACTGGTTCAGAGCAGCAGCGCATTCACAGGGGTGGTCATTGTCCTGGCACAGCAGAACCTCATCACCCTGGAAGCCGGTATCCCCATGGTATTTGGGGCGAATGTCGGCACATGCGTCACAGCGGGTCTTGCCAGTATCGGTACCAGCCGGGAGGCGAAACGCGTCGCCCTGGCTCATGTGATGTTCAAGCTGGCCGGTGTCTGTCTTTTTGTTTTCTGGATTCCGACCTTCGCGGGTCTGATCCATTCTATCGCCAAATCCTTCGATTCCGGGACCGCTCGTCAAATAGCCAATGCCCATACTATTTTCAACGTCAGCCTGGCCTTGATCTTTCTTCCGTTTACCCAGCTGTTTGCCCGGCTGATTATGAAAATTCTGCCGGAGGAACCTGTAGATCAGGATATACAGTTGGATACATGGGCTCTGGATGATACAAGCATCACCACGCCTGGTATCGCGCTGGATCTAGCACGTACCGAACTTTCTCGTATGGCCAAGATACTTAGTCGGATGCTAGATGCGATCATCCTGCCATTTATGAGCAATGAACCCCAGCAAGACAAACATTTTCCACAACTGTCACTGATGGAAGGGGTCGATTTGCGGGAGGAGAAGATCGATTTTTTGGATGAGAAAATCAGGGATTACCTAATCCAGGTTTCTCAACAAAATGTTTCAGACAAGCAGGCTGTGGAGATTTTTGGGATGATCTCTATTGCCAGTGATATGGAAAATATTGGAGATTTGATTCATCGGAACCTGAAGCCTTTGATCCCAAAGAAAAAGGATCTGTCCATGGACTTTTCCGAAGACGGCAAAGAGGAGCTGATGATCTACCATTCGAAGGTCATGAAGCAGATCTCGCTTCTGGAACAAGCCTTTCAAGAAGTTGACCTGAAAAAGGCACGGGAAATTATGGGCTCAGAAAGAAGCTACCTGGATCTCGAACTTCAATACCGTACGAAGCATCTCAGTCGGCTTCTCAAGGAAGATGAACGCACTAAAGAGACCCATGAAGTTCACATGGAGTTGATGGACATTCTGAAACAGATTGTCGTCTATTCGAGTAATATTGCCAATAACTTCGCCACAATTAAGGCTTGATCTTACGCAACTATACAACTCACTAAGGGTCGGCTCAAAAATAACTTGAGTGTTTCTCATTGGTGTTAAAGAAACACTCGAGTAATTTTTGAGCCAACCCTTATTCAATCCAACGGTCATTAATTTTAAAAACGTGTTGAAGCAATAGACCCTATTCTGAAATGGACATTTTCGCTGACAATTTTCTTTCATGGAGACAGCTACTCGGTCAGATTATCTCAGACCTGGATACACTGACCCAGCAATCGGAAAAGATCTTTCAAGCCTTTGCAACCAGCCCTGAAAAAATTAAAAAGAGTAATGATGATTGCGCGACCAGCGCAGTTCTGGTTATTCAGAGAATCGAAGAGCAGCAGGGATTGGACCTCAGTGTGTTTGGCGATTTCCACAATAGTATCTCAGCCTCTGTTAACAGCACCCTTTCCGACATTACGGGTAGCCTGCGTTCATTGATGGCTAAAGTCACTGAGATTCAAGACCTGAAATCAACACTGGAGGAGGTCAGCTATTCGATCAAAAATGTGAGTCTGTTGATGAAGATAAAAACCACCAAAATGGGAAAATCAGAGTTTGACCATGTGGTGAAAGGTCTTGAAAGTCTAGCTCGACAGATCAAGGAGAATACTGAAGGGATAAATGCTTCCACTCAGGAGGTATCTGAAAACATCACCCTGACCTGCGAGCAGGTCGATGACCGGCTGAGCCGTTTCAATCGTCTGATTAAACCCAGCCGGGAACAGATAGCAGAGCTGTTGGAAATGTTTGGAGATATCGCATTAAATACCCAGAATAAATGCAAGCAGATTAAAACACTTTCAGACCAGAGTCGCCAGAAAATCGAATTACTTCAGAAAACCGCAGCTATGCAAGCCCAGTTTCTAACAGAGATGCAAGTCGTCCGTCAGGCTTTGAACGGGGCTGTTTCAATACTCTCCCTGGAAACGAACGATGAGGTTGAAGGCCATAAAGTGATGCAACAGGTGGTTGGTACTATTACTCAGCAGATTAAGCAAATTACTAAATGGAATCATGAGCTGGAAACCGCGGGTAATATGTTATTGGAAAATCTCAAACATCTTCTGCAGACAGCAGAGGAGCAGATTGATGAAGCAACAACGATGGCTGAGAGTGTCTCCGCGAGCAGGGAGAAAATGGTCGGTTTTGAAAACGATTTCAATAGTATCTCTACGACAACGTCTTTCAGCGAAGAAAAAACCAGGGAACTGCTGGAAGCCATCTCCAGCATAAACGACAATGTATACAATGTTTCCCGCCAGGTGTCCCAGATCGATATCGGGAGAAACGATCTGGAAGCGTTAACTTACAATGCTGTTTTCAAGGCCGCCAAAGTTGGAATGCAGGGGAAAGTAATGGAGTCTATCACAGACGAAATCACCGGTCTCTCTCGTGAAGTCCAAGCGAAGGTCACAGACAAGGAGGCCGTTATCAAATCCATAGTGGCGAGTTCGAAGGAGTTCAAAGGGTCCCTTTCTGAAAAACTCAATCAGCAATTAAACTTTTCAAAAGAGATCAACCTCAAGATTCGCGAACAATCTCGAATGTTTTTTGACGATGTAGAAAGTGTTACAGCGGTTTTAGAAAAGGCAAAGCAGTTAGGCGAAACATTAAATCAGTCTCTGAGCGATGAACTGTTTGAACAACGTCTTAACGACCCGTTAAAGAAAATCCATACTCGGATGTCGGATATTCTGGTTGAGATGCAACAGCATTCAGTGCAACCCGTCACAAGCCCCTGAAGCAAAATTTTAATGGTGTTGTTATTGCGGAGAAAACTTGATCGTATCCAGAAATACGTTGCGATAGTTTTTATCAAACATCGTATCGATATGATGCTTGTCTTTGGCTAAAATCCATCGCTTTGGCGGTTTTGCCAGAGAATAGATCTCCTTTCCAAATCTTATTGGAATTATCTCATCTTTTTCTCCATGAATCACAATAAGCGGAACTCCTGCGGGGAAATATTCAAAAAAATGATCTGGAGAGTAAGAACCATTCACCACCAGGTAAGGTAACCACTGGAAAGGCCAGGTGATCCAAAAACGAGACAGAAACTCATTTGCCATTTCCTTGTGGTTTAAAAAACCGCCTTCAATAAAAACGGAATGGATGACGTGAGTATCTTTAAATTCCTCAATTGCCTTTAGCAGGATAGTTGCTCCCAGGCTTTGTCCGTAGAGAATAATTTTTTGATCTGTTTTGAGCGCTCTCTTTTTGGCAAAATTATAGGCGGCGACTGCGTCCTCAATCACACCTTTGTGCCCCAACTCTCCCTCAGACTTGCCATAGCCTCTGTAATCAAATGTGATCAACTCAAATCCTTTTTTCGTTGTCCAGGCAAGTGAGGTGTAGTGAGACGTCATGTTTTCACCATTTCCATGAAATTGTAGAATAATCAGGTTTTTCTTTGTTGAGGCTCTACTGGGGAACATCCATCCCGACAGCTTTGTTCCATCCAAACTTGGAAAAAAGAATTCTTGAGGACTATACCCAAAATTTTCCGGTGGATAATAATAATAAGAGCCAGGTGAATAAAAAACAGTTTCACAGGCAGATACAAGCAGAGACAAAATTAATAAAAGAAATATGCTGTTACGCTTTATCATCTGTTGAGTAATAAAAGCTAAAGGTGAATTTTAAAGACAAGAGCTGACTCAACATAGTTCTTAATTCGTAAATGTTCAACTCTCATGTCGGCATTGGTACTGATTTGATATCTAATTCCCAATCTTGCAGCTGGGTACCTATCTGTTTCACCGAGAAAGAAATCGGAATACCTGAGAGAGAGAAAGGCTTTCCAGTCGTATCCAAATCGAATCAAGGTCCCCACATCTACTCCGAGTGCCAGCTGGTAGTCTTTTTCATAAGCACTGCCAAGATTAATACTGGTATCAAGCATGGAATAAAAGACACTGCTTCCCAGTTTTTTTGTTGTGCCATATCCAGCATTGAGTTGCATGGTCAAACAGGAATTTTCTTCTGAGCAGTTTTCACTCACCCGCTCTTGCTTGAGTGCAACCTCTCCTTTCCATGTGCCGGGATTCGGTTTAAACGGAGAAGTATAGTCCAAAGAAATTGTATTTACGAAGTTAATCTCTTCTATTAACAACCGGTTGGTTTCAGGGTAGTACCTCAGTCTCCCCTTTCCGATTTCAATCTGCTTAAAGGGAAGGTAAGCCTGATCATTATCCAGTATCCCCTGGAATACACCTCGACCTTCAATGTCAACATAAGCGTTGTCGGCACTTGATCCTGCTGAAATGCCATATCTTGTCGTCTTGTGCCCTGTTTCCGGCGGTGAGGTAATAATTTTATACTTTATTCGTTGAGGGTCCCCTTCAAGTTGACTTCTCTGTTTTAAAAGGCTCATTCTGAAACCCTTTGACCCCGGTTTTTTGACGATGACAAGGTATTCGGCAACGGCTTCCAGAAGCAGGATTCTCTCTTTCAATGGTAGCGTCTGGAAAACGGGCAAAAATTGGTCAGAAGAAGACTGAATAACCCTGTAAAATTCTTCCTGACCGTGAATGCTTAAGCGGTCGAGTTTTTGCCTCACTTTATTGGCCCTGGACGGAAAATAGGTCTGATCTGAAATCAAACCTTTGACACGTAGTAACTGACGCACTGTATCAGTCGGCAGGGTTTTGAGGCTGTATTCATCTCTGAGGTGTAAAGAGGGATTCCCTATTTCGATTAAACCGAGCAGATAGTAGGCGCAGTTTTCACGAAAAAAATAATAATCGAAAAATGCATGGTCCAACTCCCAGGTATGTCTTTGAATATCTCTGAGTCCCTTTTTCGAAATATTGAGTTTATATTCCCATATATCTCTCAGCTCTTGATTTACATACTCCTGAATCTTAAAATAGTAAGGGTGTCTTCCAAAAACGCCCGGATACAATCCAAATAATCCTTTATACATGAATGTCAGTGGAGAGTCATCGGGCGAGGAATAAGCCCCAAAATTGACTGCGGTGTCGAGCAGCGGGGTACTTCTGTTTTCCTCACTGCGTAATACCAGAAGCGTGTGCCCAAACATAGATCCCGGTGTACTCTGATCATAGGATGGAAAAATCAATGACAGTCCCGTTGGGGTCAGATTATCGTACCATTGTTTATACTTGGGGCAAGACTGAACAGGGATATATTGAGGGTCAAAATCCAATTTGGAGTTTAACCAGTGATACCTTGCGACGAAGATGCATTGCGGGTGTTTATTTTCAGGAAAAGAGTGGTTGAAAAAGGATTTGAGCGTAAATTTTAGTTCATTTAAGGGGTTCGTTTTTCCGTCCGGAGCAAAAAAGAAACTGATCGCGTCCTGTTCACTTTCATATCCATTTCCGTCAGCACGATAGTGCAACAGCAGGTGCCAAAACCTGTTCTGATGAAGCTGTTTCTCAACGGCTTTTTTGTAGAGCTTTTGGAAGTATTGATTTTCTGGATCCTTCAAGTCCGAAAGAACCGTTTTTTTAAGTCCAAAATTTTCAGAAGTGCTGGCGCAAGATATACAAAAAAATATCAAGGCAATCCACGCCCAATATTGGAATCTCATAGCCATTTAAAAAGGGGTAGCGGAGTGCCGGAAACTTGAAGAATTTTGTGAGAAGAGACAATTATTCCAGTCAAATAACTGTCTCTAAGAGTTAAAACCCTATAAAATGGAACAGCTTTGAACCAACAGCTTATCTTGGACAATCATCTCTCTTGTTTTCTTAATGACGGTATCAACGGTTGTGGCACTATCAAATAGAGTTGAAAAGGAAGATTTGGAAACCTTGGAAAAATGCTTTGTTCCATCTTGAGAACAACCAAAAAGCCCAGCGTATGTGGCCAGATATGGGCCCTGACCCTGGCTGGCATCTTCAATCAAATTGTCATAGTTTTGAGCCAGATAAACCCTTTGAATCTCTTCTCTCTCAACGGCTTTCGTATTGTCACATCCTGAGCTGGTTCCTGAGGTTTGGGAGGAACTCCCAAAAAACATACCATTGGTGGTTACTGCCACAAGATGGAAGCCTGCACCTGTCTTGCCTTTCCAGATCTGGCTTCCCAATCCGCAACCGCTGGTACCATCGGCGAGAAGATTTTGGAAAAATCCAAAAATGAATAAGACCAGGCAAATAGCTAAGAAACGTTTCATAAAAACTCCCGATGAAGGTTTTAAGTTATATTGTGCAGGATTGTTTTAAGAGCTTGTTATTCTGAATCATATCTATTGTGTTTTGCAACAGTTGTGTTGAGTTTTCTGCTGAAATTACAATTTGGCTGAATTTTTCTTTTGTGACCTTACCAAACTCATTATAACTCTCTTCCGAGCATCCTAACATATTAGCATAGGTCGCCAGATATTCACCTTCACCACGGCTCATTTCCTCAGTCAGGTTGTGATAATTCACTGCCATGTACAACTTGGTTTTGGCCTCATTTTCAACTGCAGAATCGGGCTTGCAATTCGATGTCCCTGACGTAATTCCAAACATCTGATTATTAAATAAGCCGTTACTTGTTGTCGCAGACGAATGTGCGGAGGACCCTTTATTTCCGCTCATTAGCACTGACCCTAGCCCGCATCCACTATTCCCATCGGCGTAGAGATATGGTGTCAAGGAAAAAATGAAAACTACACTTGCCAAAAAACACTTGAGTTTTATCATAATAATTCCTTTTTTTCAAAAAATTAGTCATCACGTCGGATCATTGATTCAGGACTGTTGCGAAAACAGATTGAGACTCCTCTGAGACGGCTGTTGTACTTTTAGATTTCAGCAGGCAGATGCTCTATCTGTTTTTTTCTGTAATAATTCCGTGTGATCAAATTCCGCAATGGCGGAGTTTCATGAAAGAAGTCTTACATTTTTAATCGTAAGACATGAGGAAATATCAACAATATTCTTAAGATCTGAACCATGTAGAAAATTCCCCATCGCGTCTTATGGTAATCATCTTGAGTATTAATTTCAACAAAATCAATTATTATGCGTTAGAAAATTAAAACCTGTTCCTCTTTGAAGGTGTAATATGTAGGACTAACAGTAGCAAATATAGTTTAGAGGCTACGCAATTTCTCAAACCTGATTTAAAAAAATGATGCGTTTTGGAGCGAAAATTTTCACGGCTTGATCTGGATTTTCATCAGGCAATTTGTTGGGACAAATCTGAAGTTAGTGAGGAAGGTCCGAACTTGTGTCAGCGCAGCTTGCGTGTTTTTAAAAACGTCGGGGATTCAGGCTGGTGACCTGTGGACTGGAAGATCTCACTGGAAAGACTATTTCCGGTGACAGTCTTTCAGCGACGATTACTGATGTGCTGGTCCAAGTGAGCCATGTTAACATGGTCTCGCTTTGTGTCCCCTGATTCGGGCGCAATCGAAACGAACAATGATACTTAACTCGACACTAGCTTAGTGATAATCTGCGTCCGGGTGGAAACAGACGATTGCTGCTGTTGTCCCTGTGGGATAGAACTCGAAGCCATCCGTCAGCTGAATTCCCAGCAGTTTTTCAGCATTGAGAATTTCAAAAAGTGGCCGGTTGTTTTCGATGCCGGACATGGCTGGATAGCCCGGGGAATATCGGGTGCTGGAGCCTGGGATATCTTTGAAAACCATCTCATTCAGGATTTGGTTGACATGCGCTGCCATATCTTCGGCAACCCGGTTCGAAAGTCCCTGCAGCAGAAGTGACGATTCTCTATCCTGCCCCTGGAAGCCCTGGATCGCCTTGTCCACATCCGGTCCGGCTGTCGTGAGCTGAAGTCCGATCACATCATCCTGTTCCGGGTTGAAATAGCGGGCCACATTAAAAATATCTTTTTTACCCTGGCCGATGACATCGTTGAACGTCAGCGTCGCCAGAGGTTGACCAGACTTTGGATCCAGAACGGTGACAGAACTGTCTCCACCCCTGCAAGGAAAAAGCGCAAAAACACCCTGGGGTTTTATCCAGTCGTTCTCATCAGCCCGTTGGATCCATTCATCCAGCTTATCAGCCAGCATTTCAGGGCTGACCCCTTTTTTCTCCCAACTCCGTTTGCCGCCATATTTCCAATTCAGCGTGAACAGTAGCTTGCTGTTGATGTGGTCTCGAAAGTCAGAGAGTTTGTAGACCTGTTTACGTACTGAATCAAAAGAGTCAATCTGAGAGAGAGATGATTCAAAACGGACGACTCTTTTCGGCAAGGTTTTGAACAGTTCGACTTTCTGCTTTTTCAGAGTCTGTCCTGATTGGTAGGCCTCCTCCAGAATTTTTTTGTTATCAGCCAGCAGACGCTCCTTTTGGCTCGGTTCGGTGAGCTGATTCAGATAATTTACCCCGTCCATGCCGGAGCGGCAGTAAAATACGTTATCTCTTATCTCCGCCACCGAATCCGCGTCCGCCAAGGCGACGTAGGCGGCGTGTCGATTATTGACAGGAGCACCGCCGATCAAGATCGGGATGCCATCCATCTGCCGCTCTTTCAAGAGAGCCGAAACCGTGATCATATGATTAGAGGTCTGGACCAGCAAGGCGGACATACCAATAGCCATCGCCTGATGTTCCGCCGCGGCTTCAATAAACCGGGCAATCGGAACCTGAACTCCCAAGTCGATTACCTTGTACCCGTAATTTTCCATTAGTGTTTTGCTGAGATCTTTACCAATACTGTGGACATCCTGGTAAACCGTGCCTAGTACAATGGTACCTTTGCTCCGAATCTGAAGATCGCCTTCCCCGGATAAACTGCCTTTCATAAAGGCTTCCAGAAATCCCATCACCTGTTTCATGACGTCTGCCGACTTCAACAGGTGGGGAAGGGAGACCATCCCTTCTGCAAAGCCGCTCCCCAGTTCTTCCATCGCCGGCATCAAATGGTCGTTAATCATTGCCAGCGGCTCCATTTCCTTGATAATTTCTGCGACGTCGACCACTATTTTGTCGCTGTAATCGTATTTAAACTCTCCAACAGACACCTGTCCTTGAGAGCGCTCTTTGAATCCATCTTTTACCTTGGCGCAAACTGCTGCGGGGAGTTCTAGAGACTCATAACTGACTTTTTTAACCCGGGTCGCTCCCTGTTTTTTCTGCAGTGCGATCTCTTCCAGTTGAGAGAAGCCATCCATATCGTGTTCAAGAATGATACGTCGGCCGAGTTCGTAATCCTCCGCTGGCAGAACATCTACCGGAACATAATGATTGGGGTTGACAATCGCTGCGTCCAGTCCTTTTTTGCGGGCCTCATCCAGAAAGACCGAGGTGAGTACCTTACGCATATAGGGCTTCTTGCCGAGGCCATTTGTCAAATTCCCCACACCAATAATCGTTTTAAGATCCGGATGTAGTTTTTTGATTTCCGGAATGGCGTTGAGAGACTCCACTGCGAAATTCAAATCGGGTTCGGGCTCGGCGCCGATTGGAAAGGCGTTGATATCAAAAATCAGTTGTGCGGGTTTGATCCCATGCTGATTGACTGCCTTTTCCATAATCTGCCGACTTAAGTCGATTTTTTGGGCCGTTGTCACAGCAGGACCCTGCGGCCCTGTGGTCAGTGCAATATAGACAGGGGCGTGCTGTTTGGTCACACTCAGCACCGCGTCTACTTTGTCGAGTCCGGGTGCGTATTCCTCCATCGAAATTGAATTGATTACAGGTCGCCCCGGATAGTTGTGGACGGCCTGTTTCAGGGCTTCAACATCGAAGGAATCCATAGACATCGCCCCCGGAAAATCCACTGTCTGGTGCTTAACCACGTCTACCAGCGTCGAGACGGTATCCACGACATTGGAGTCCATGCAGACGTCGATGATCTCGAGCCCAAGGTCTCGAACCTGTTCATTGGCCACCTCCTCAAGTGCCTCATGATCGATGGGATCTGATTCTTCTACCGCAATCCGCACTTTTTTCGAACCTCTGACATTCAACCGCTCGCCAATTCGGATCAGTGATGCTTCGCTGTCCAGCAGTACGGCTTGCTGAGGGCCTGAGACATAAACACGGGTATCTATTTTTCTGGGAACGGGTGTCATGCCTTTGATTGCTTCGCTTACCTGGCGAATATGCTCGGGTGTAGTACCGCAGCAGCCCCCCACAATATTGACACCATAATCTGCCACAAAATGCCGCAGATGATGAGCCAGATCTTCGGGTGTGAGTCGGAAAACGGTCTGCCCGTTCTCAGATTCGGGCAGACCGGCGTTTGGTACCACAGAGATGGGGAGCTTTGAGTAATGGCTCATTTTTTCTATCGTAGCCGTCATCTGCTCGGGTCCCAGGCTGCAATTGATACCCAGTGCATGAATCCCGATATCCTGCAGTGTCACAATGACCGCCTGCATGTCGGTGTTAAAGATCTGCATCCTGGCAAACTTGTCAACCGTCACCTGAGCGATGATCGGAAGGTCAACTCCTCTCTCACGCATGGCCCGTTTAGCGCCAAAGATTGCGACTTTCAGCTCCAGTATATCCTGCTGTGTATCGAAAATTAACAGATCCACACCGCCATCAACCAACCCCAACGTCTGTAGGTAAAAGTTCTTCTCGATCTGGTCGTATGTCCCTTTTTTTAAATCGGCATGGGTATTGGAAAGTACCCAGTTCGATGGACCCAGCGAGCCGATGACAAACAGGGGACGATGATTATAGTCGGCGTCCGACTGGTGAATTTCCAGGGCTTTCCTAGCCAGCTCGGCGGCCTGTTTGTTGAGATGATAAGCGAAGTCCTCAACCGATATCTGTTTCAGATTCAGCCCCTCCGCCTGATCGGGAAACTCACTGAGATCAAGATTTTCTAAATTGAATTCCGCCAGGCGCAGGGGGGACGCGCCAAACGTGTTTGTCTCAACAGCATGGGAACCTGCTCTGAAATATTGCAGATGCAGATCTATCATCACTTCCGGCCTGGAAAACACCACAATGTCGGACAGCATCTGAAACTCTTCCCCGCCATAAACTTCGGCTCCGTATGCAAAGCTTTGAATCATAGTGCCCAGGGCACCGTCGATAATCATTATCTGCTTTGACAAAAAGTCATTAAACTCTGTTGGTGTCATAGCGTATCCATTTCAAATGGTTTAGGTCGGCTCATAATTTAGTTCACATTCTGTTTGCAAAATGTCCAGTGTTTTTAGGACTTTTGCAAA
>JABGPJ010000100.1 GCA_018645005.1 Deltaproteobacteria bacterium
TATTATCAATAAAGATTTCCTCTCATTTTAGCTTTGATCTATTTGTCGGATCACTATTTTGCACTTAATGAATCGTTCAATTTATCGTAATTTTTGGAACCTTGAATATGCGGTTGATAATAAACATGGATAATGATAAAAGGGGGTAGATTGTAATGAATATTACAATCTATGCTTTACGTAATAGATAATACAATATGGGAGTGGAAGTCAACTTGTATTATCTGTTCAGCCAAAAGACATCTATTTCAGTTGTCTGTTTAATATTTCAAATCAACATATTTTAAAAATCAGGTAAAATGGCAATTAAGAGTATTTCATCTGACAACAATTCTGTGATGGAAGTTCTTCTGCGCAATTTTGAAAGACTCACACCAACCGAAAGAAAGCCTGCTAGAATCCTACTGGATAATTATCCCATGGAAGGATTAGTAACCATTGCGCAATTTGCAAAAAAAGCCAAAGTCAGTGGTCCAACGGTCCTGCGGTTGGTTGCCAAACTTGGATTTGCCAGATATCCAGAATTTCAAAACAAATTAAGGCAGGAATTGCAGGCTAGATTGGAAACACCTGTTCAGAAAACCCCTAAACAGGCAAAAAAATCCGTCCGCAGTCATGATTTTATTGCGGAATTCAGCGATACAGTTTGCCAGAATATTAAAAAATCCTTCAAAAATATACCGGTGTCGGAAATCAATTCCGTCACTCAATCCTTGGGGAATACTCAGCAGGCAGTTTACTTAATTGGAGGACGTTACACATTTGTAATGGCAGAGCATTTTTATCTTCACCTCCATGCCATTCGCCCGAATGTATCGCATATTGATCGCCAATCCAGTACTTGGGCGGACCACCTTCTAGATATTAAAAAAAATGATCTTGTCATTGTTTTTGATATCAGGCGCTATCAGGATGATATTGTTTCCTTCGCCAGTAAAGCACTCAAAATGGGCGCAAAAATCATTCTTTTTACCGATCAATGGCTTTCTCCAATTGCCAGCATAGCTCACCATGTTTTCACTTTGCAAACCAAAGCCCCATCAAACTGGGATTCTTCAACCGCAATCATGACCCTGATTGATCTTATCCTGGCAAAATTGACAAAAGATCTTTGGCTGGAAGTTAAGGACCGTTTGGATGCCAGAGAAGAAAATTTCCAGAGTTTCTGATTAGAAAGAGTTTCTTCGGCTCAGCTGCCAAAATATAAATACTACCAGTTGGATTCTTAGTCTGACAGTCAGAGCAGAGCCGTTCCAGCTTGTTGACGCAATCGTTACAGAATTTGCCTCTATCTGGTACGTCCGTTTGACATTTGGGGCATTTCATTTCGCTTTTTTTTTGCTTAAAAAGTCATACATCTGTTTCAACCAAAAAAAGAACTGCGACAATCCTACGCCTCAGAGTTGCTGATATGAATAAGTGGCTTACGATCAACCCAGGGTCTTGCTTTTTCTAATTGCGAAGCCAATTGAAAAAGGGTGGCCTCATCGCCGAAACGACCAACGAAATGAGATCCAACGGGAAGGTTTTTACTATTCCAAAATAGGGGAACAGACATCGCCGGCTGTCCCGTTGCGTTATAAATGGCTGTAAAAGGAGCAAACTCAACGACTCTGTCCCAGGCCTTCATGGGATCATTTCCAGATACATCGAATGTTCCAAGGCGTACTGGTGGTTCCGCTAACACAGGGGTTAACAAAATATCATAATTTTCGAAAAACCTGGCAATTTCCCGGCTGGTTCTTTGTATTTGGGTGATTGCATTAAGATAATCCGCCGCACTATAACGGCGTCCTTTTTCGTACAAAGCCCAGGTTAGAGGTTCATATAGACTTGGATTGGCGGGGATGCCAGAAATCCGGGCAATGCTGTCAATCGTTGCGACACACCCACTTAACCAGACAGTTATGAAGCTTTCCTCGAGGATTTCAGGGCTTGTCGTAACTTGCGGAGTCACTTCGGTCACAATATGTCCAAGCTCTTCGCACAGTCTGGCGGTTTCATTAATTGCTTCAATGCAGTCAGAATGCACGACGCCATTTGTGACTAGTTCTGTACCGAAGGCTATCCTCAATTGTTCAGGCTTTGTGCCAGCTTCTGCAAGAAAAGATCGTTTTTGGGGTGGTGCCCAATAAGGGTCTCCAATATCTGGTCCGGAGGTGGCATCAAGTAAAGTTGCGCTATCCCTTACTGATCTTGTGACGGCATGCTCACAAACCATGCCCGACATGATATCGCCAAAGTCAGGTCCCAGAGGGTTTCTCCCCCGTGTGGGTTTTAGTCCGAACACGCCACAGCATGAAGCGGGGATCCTGATAGAGCCTCCTCCATCATTCGCATGTGCCATGGCAGTGAGGCCAGCAGCCACACTTGCAGCTGAACCACCACTTGAGCCACCAGTTGTTCTTTCCAAGTTCCAGGGATTGTGGGTTGGACCAAAAAGTATCGGTTCCGTTGTGGGCACCAATCCGAACTCAGGTGTATTGGTTTTTCCAAGTATAATCAAGCCGGCCTTTTTATATCTTACCGTTAATTCGCTATCCCTGGCAGGAACATAGTCTTTTAACAGAGAAGTTCCCATGGACATCCGTGCTCCCCCCACAGCCGCACCAATATCTTTCATTAAGAATGGCACACCTGAGAATGCACCAACCGGTATATTTTTCTTAGCATCCTCACTTGCTTTTTCGAATATCGGGGTAATCACCGCATTCAGTTTTGGATTCAGCTTCTCAATGTTTTCGATTGCCGATTCAATCAATTCAGGTGCCTGAACCTCTTTTTTGCGGATCAATTCTGCTTGAGCTGTTGCATCAAGCATTAAAATTTCGTTAAATTTTCCCATTATGCCCTCCTTATCCGCCAGTTTAGGTTTTAGAATTATTTGGTAGCAGTCACAAACTCAAACATCCCTTTGCCGATACTCACACGCTGAATATCTTTAAAGCCAACAGTGGTCAATAATTCTTCCTGCTCATCAGTCGACAGATGAACAACGCCCCAGGGCGCTTCATAAAACTGATCTAGAATGGCGTACTCATACACTGAACCACGGAAATCCTCCAGTTTTCCCGGGAAAGGAAAATCCAAAATCTGGAGACACCCCCCGGGCTTTAAAGCATCATATGCTTTTGCAACAGCAGCAGGACGTACATCAGGCGGTATTTCATGCAGCGTTACCACCATATTGGCAATATCAAACTCTTCTTTGTGAGTAAGTTCCTCGGCTCCACTGTTTATCACGGAGACACTTTTCTCCAGATCCATCTCCGATATTTTCTTTTTAGCCGCTTCGATCCCAAAACTGTCGGGATTGACTCCGACGAAAGTACAATTATTAAAGTGTTGAGCTAACTGGGTAATCAGATTTCCGTTCCCGCAGCCAATGTCTAAGAACCGGATACCCTGATTCATCAATTGGTTGAGACGCTCATTTTTAGGGAAAATCATGAATAGAAAAACCAGATGGATATTCTTGGTTGTTTCATAGGCGCCTTCTGAAAACTCCGCGGTACTATAAACCTCAAACTTGTTTCCGCTGCGAAAATACTCAGGGACCTCTTTCATAGCATGACCTAAATTTGCTGTTCCAGAAATATTGGCCAGATAATTCTTGAAACTGCTCCTGTCACCCAGGATTTCGTTCAGGTGAGGTTGAAACTGGAATCTGCCTTTCTCATCACAATCAACTATTTCGAAATGATAAGCCGTTTGAAACCAAATGCTGGCATAAGGTTCATGAAGGCCTAGTTTTGAAGCTGCATCAGAAGAAGTAATTCCATTTTCAGCAGTGTTCAGTGCCTCAAGGATGCCAAGTTCTGCCCCCATATTGATCAGATGAATGGCCATAAAACCTTTTTCAAAACTACGGATTTTTGCCATCTGACTTTTTGAAGTTATCTCATCCATATGTTTCTCCCAATTAGATTAAAAATTGAAAAACCTGACGCTAAATACATATTGGCATAAATACAATGTCAGAATTAAGGGGACACAAAACTTAATTTCAAAGCTCACTCCTTAGCTAATCATAACCGGTGGTAATTAAGTATTATGTCCCCCTAATTCAAGAAATACGTCACCGAATTTATGACCAAGAGTACTAAGGGTTACACAAGCAAATTTTCATTCCCTTTTAATGATCCACAGTAGGCTAAAATATATCAGGGTGAGCGAAAAAAAATTGAAGTTTATTTTCCGTTTTACGTTCATTCAGGAAATCGTCCTTCACTGATTCAGGAAAAGCCTTTGGTGGCAGGTAATACGGGACAGGTCAACCTCAGGTAGACAATCCAGAGCCCTTCTCTCAAAAGCTTATAAATTCATCTACATGAATTGATTTGGAAATGCAACCTATTACGTGGTGAAGATGCGTACCTCAACGCTCAACGCTGCTCCCTCCTCTGTGACCACTGTCAACAGACTTTTGTCAAAATTGTCAGAATAGTCACTTTTTGAGAGGAGATTATCTGCCTGTAATTTTTGATTTTTACTGATTCTTCGGCATCAAGAAAGGGCAATTTTCTTGTTTTTGTCCACTCTTCGGGGATTTTTGTCACAATCATAATTTTAAGTCATTGTAAATTATAACCATACTGGATTGGTCCTCCCTTTGCAGAGGGTATTCAGAAAAGTAATAACTAAAGTCTATAATCATTAAAGGAGTCATCGATGGTCATGCGACAGAATAAGAAAACGAAGTTTTTAATGCTGATGGGCCTTTTCCTGATCAGTCCGGGGATTGCTTCAGCTGGAACAGGAATTGACAGTGCTGACACTGCCTGGATGATGGTATCCACCGGCCTGGTGATGCTCATGATCCCCGGACTGGCACTTTTTTATGGCGGGATGGTTCGGTCCGGCAACGTCCTGAGCGTTATCATGCATTCTTTATTTGCCATGGGTGTGATGAGCATTCAATGGTATGTGATTGGTTATTCCCTTGCCTGGGGTAGTGATACCGGTAGCGGTTTTATCGGTGGATTGGATTACCTGTTTTTAAATGGTGTCGGTCTGGAAGCCAATGGAACCATTCCCCATGTATTGTTCATGATGTTCCAGGGGATGTTTGCCATTATTACGCCTGCCCTGATTGCAGGTGCAGTGGTCGAAAGAATTAAATTCTCTGCCTGGGTGGCCTTTATTGTACTTTGGGGAACTCTGGTTTATGACCCTCTGTGTCATATGGTTTGGCATGCCGACGGATTTTTACTGAAGCGGGGTGGGCTCGATTTCGCGGGCGGCCTGGTGGTTCACATCAGTTCAGGTGTTTCTGCCCTGGTATTGGCCATCTATCTCGGCAAACGACTTTCCTATAAAAAAATTCCCATGCCCCCCCATAACCTCGTCTTGACAGTTTTGGGAGCGGCTCTACTCTGGTTCGGCTGGTTCGGTTTTAATGGCGGATCCGCATTATCTTCAGGAGCACTCGCAGCTAATGCCCTCGTCGTAACACACCTTTCAGCCGCAGCCGGCCTGTTTGCATGGGTGGTGGCTGAATGGATTGTACACAAAAAGCCCTCCATTCTTGGTGCCGCATCAGGTCTGGTGGCCGGGCTGGTCGCCATTACACCCGCCTCAGGCTTTGTGACCGCTTCTTCAGCGATTTTGATCGGATTGTTGGGTGGCACAGTCTGCTTTCTCGGGGTTCGAATCAAGGACCGCTTTGGTTTTGATGATTCTCTGGATGCCTTTGGTGTACATGGAATTGGCGGGATAGCAGGTGCGCTGCTCACGGGCCTTTTTGCTACAAAATTGATCAATCCTGGAGGCGCTGACGGCCTGTTTTATAATCTTTCTGAAGGATCAGGACTGTTTTTGGAACAGATCTTTGCCGTGGTTTTCACAATCGTTTTTGCCGCCTTAGCCACCTGGTTGATTGCTATCGTCATCGATAAAACCATCGGCCTGAGAGTTTCCAAGGACATCGAAATACAAGGTCTGGATGGAGAACTTCACGGTGAAAAGGCTTATCACGGTTAACGATTGATAACGAAGGCTGGATTCCCGCTTTCGGAGGAATCCAGTGACAGTAAGGCTGATTAGCCATTCTCCCGCGATTGGCCTGCCAGTATGGAGTCTTCCCAATTTTTATAAGGATTTTTTACCAGATTGACATTGAAAAAACGGGGATCATCAGAAACCTCATTGCCGACCCATTCCGGTAATAAGAATTTCTGATTTTCATTTTCAAGCTCGATTTCGGCAATGATCAAGCCCTGGTTCTCGCCTTTGAAGACATCAACCTCCCAGCAGAATCCCTCGTGTTGAACCTGATAACGTGTTTTTTCAATTAAGGGCAATTCGCAAAATGAATCGAGCAATTGATCCGCATCCTCCCTGGGTATCCCATACTCGAACTCCTGACGTGAAATGCCACTGGTTCGGCCTTTGATCGTCAGAACCGAGTCAGGCCCCATAGTGCGAACTCTAACCACACACGAATCCCGGGTTGGTAGATATCCCTGACGAAAATCGATGCCTACAGCAGATTTCCGCCAGCTGTCCCCACTGACAAGAAACTTCCTCTCAATCTCTATCTTCATCTTCTGCTCATTCCGGTTTCAGGAACTGTTTCGCCTCTAGTGTGCTTTCTTCGAATGATATTGATGTGTCTATCCTACGATAATTCAATGTTGCTGGAAAGATGAAAGGCGACAGTTACTCTACTATACATAACAGAAGCTCCGGAACAAGCAGTAAAATAAAAATGTTTGTTTTTTTCAAGATTGTGGGATACGATTAAGCATAGACAGAGTTTTTCGCTGCTTTATGGCGATTGGCCTGTTTTGTTTTCTTCACACCTGTTTTTTCTAACCATAATAAATCTGAATCACATCAATCAGCCTGTTTGCTGACAGTTTATTCAAAATTATCAATGGAGGTTATTAGCTGATGGAAAAAATTTGCAAATTAGTAGATGGCACTGAGGTCACCATTCGCTCTGCAACCGAAAATGATGTTGATAAATCATTTGCCTTTTTTCAGGCTCTTTCTTCAGATGAAAAGGCTTATCTTCGAGTTGACGTTACAGATCACAACGTCGTGGCTCAAAGACTAGGAAATAAGGGTCTCCAGAAAGCAAAAAGACTGGTTGCACTTGTTGACGATCAAATTATTGCAGATGGCGCCATAGAACTGAATAGTGCCGGGTGGGAAGCCCATATTGCCGAATTGAGGCTGCTGGTTTCTGATACAGCACAGAGAAAAGGTCTTGGGATGGCAATGGCAGAAGAGTTGTATCTCGTCGCGGCCAAGGAAAAGGTAGAAGAAATTATTGTAAAGTTGATGGTCCCACAAACTGAAGCGAGAAAGATTTTCTCACGCCTCGGATTTCAAGAGGAAGTTGTTCTAAAAAACTATGTCAAAGATGTCCGCGGCATGAAACAGGATTTGCTGATCATGCGCTGCAATCTCGACGCCCTTTGGAAGGAACTGGAAGGGGCTTTCAACGAAGCAGAAAAACTGGAAACCCACTGATTGTCGGCTTTTTTTCTACGGCGCCAATCATGCAGTCTAAATATTGACACCGGATCTGTGAGTCATGCCATGATCCGGTTATCATCCCTCCAATTAAGCTATTTCCAAATTCTTGCTTGCCATTGTTCGATATCACCACAAAGGCTGCTACTGTGTGTTTTGCGTAGCAATAATCCCCTGAACACACTCAAATGATATTGACAGAGTTGAAGTGTTTGCATAAGGTAACTGTAACGTTACGCTAACGTTACCTTTTAACTTCTGTATTGGGACCTCCCTCATTATCAGGATAAATTTTCAAAATAACCGGCTATCTAAGGTTTTACCAAGCGCAAACAATGAACACTATGGACAACACGACCCTGGACCCCAAAATGGCAAGTCTCCTTTTAGAATCAATGGCAGACGGCGTTTTTACACTGAATGAAAAAGGTGAAATCACCCTTTGGAACAAAGCAATCGAACGGATTACCGGATACAAAGCCGACGAGGTTCTGGGCAGGAGCTGTGACATCCTTGACTTCAACCTCTGATTTGGCAAAGGTTGCACCTCAGGTCTTGAGGAGTGTGGCGTAGTTAAAAACAAAAAGGTCGAAGCCATCGAGTGCATGCTGCGACATAAGGATGGTTTCACTGTCCCCGTTCTGAAGAATGCTCGACTGGTCGAAGATAAAGAGGGCAATTTTCAAGGTGTTGTGGAGACTGTCACCGATTTAACAGAGCTCAGTCGAACCCGCTTGAAGGTGGTAGAAGTGAGCCGTAAGCTGGGCGAGGTTTACCGTTATGACAACATCATTGGTAAGAGTCGCGCGGTACGAACGGTTTTTTCTGCTATCGATTCCGCGTCCGCCAGCGAAGCGACCATTCTGATTCAGGGCGAAAGTGGCACTGGAAAGGAGCTGGTCGCTGGAGCGATCCATTACCATAGCACACGATCGAACAAAGCCCTGGTCATCGTCAACTGCAGTGCTCTGTCAGAATCTCTGCTGGAGAGTGAACTGTTCGGTCACGCCAAGGGCGCTTTTACCGGAGCCATTAAAGACCGCATCGGACGATTTGAAGAAGCGGATGGCGGCACCATTTTTTTAGACGAAATCGGGGAACTGAGCCCTTATATTCAGGTTAAGCTGCTGCGGGTACTCCAGGAACGCGAAGTAGAGAGAGTAGGTGAGTCCAAAAAACGGAAAGTGAATATCCGGATTATCACAGCCACCAACAGGGATTTGTATAGTCTGATCCGAACGGGTCATTTCCGGGAGGATCTCTATTATCGCCTTAAGGTTTTCCCCATCCATGTACCTGCCCTAAGGGAACGTAAAGAGGATATCGCCGTACTGGCCGAACACTTTATCACAACTCAAAATAAAAAAACAGGCAAAGACATTAAAGGACTGGGTCAGTCTGCCTTGCGTGTGATGATGGACTACTCCTGGCCTGGCAACGTCCGCGAATTGGAAAACGCCATCGAACATGCCTTTGTGATCTGCGCCAACCACTATATTGATGTCTTTGATCTCCCTCTGGAAATTCGACAGACAGAGTATCGTCCGCCGGTTTCTGCTCAATTCAACTCCGAGTCACAGACCGATTATGCGACCAGAAAACTGACTCGGGATTACCTGATCGAGGTCCTCAGCGAGTGCGATTGGAATAAGGCGGAGGTAGCCCGTCGTGTGGGACTCAGTCGCACCGCCATTTGGAAATACATGAAAAAATGGGACATCCCCTTGCAACGAACTGAACCAGAATCAATCTGACTTTTTTGGCATGGTGAATGCAGATTTGACAATATGAGCCGTTACAACTCAAACCCATTTTAGGCAACGGGTCAATCGCATTGTAAAGATAATTTTAACCGCAACACTCAAGGAATAAAGGTAACCATGGAAGAGAACCATCGTAAAGTCATTATACTCGGTACCGGCCCTGCCGGCTACACCGCGGCCATATATGCAGCTCGCGCAAATCTTAATCCAATGATCCTGACCGGCCCCCAAAAAGGAGGGCAGCTGACCACTACTACCGAGATCGAAAACTTTCCTGGTTTTCCCAAGGGAGTTGATGGCAATCAGCTGATGAACGATATGGAACAGCAAGCCCTACGTTTCGATACGGAAATTGTTTTCGCTGAGGTCACTGATGTAGACGTTTCAACCCGTCCCTTTAAAGTTATTGCTGCTGACAAGACCTATACCAGTGATGCCCTGATCATCGCCACAGGTGCTTCTGCGAGATATATCGGCCTGGAGAGCGAAACCCGCTTCAAAAACAAGGGCGTGTCAGCCTGCGCAACCTGTGATGGATTTTTCTACAAGGGGCAGAAAGTAGCTGTCGTCGGTGGTGGTGATACAGCACTGGAAGAAGCCAGCTATCTGACCAATTTCTGCGAAAAGGTCTATCTGATTCATCGTCGGGATGAGTTTCGCGGCAGCAAAGCGATGCAGGATCGAGTGCTTAAAAATAATAAGATCGAAGTTGTCTGGGACTCCGTCGTGGAAGAGGTCATCGGAGATGATGTCAAAGGAATGACCGATCTGTCCGTAAAAAACGTTAAAACCGGCGAAATTAAGCAGTTGGGAACCACCGGGTTGTTCGTGGCCATCGGCCATATTCCCAATACCGATATTTTCAAAGGTAAATTGGCGATGGACGATAAAAACTATCTCGACATTGAACACGGATCCACCAAAACAAACGTGGAAGGTGTTTTTGCCTGTGGTGATGTGGCAGACAGTAAATATCGTCAGGCCGTAACCGCAGCAGGGACCGGATGCATGGCAGCCATCGATGCAGAACGTTGGCTGGCGGAACAGTAGCTCCTTTTGCAACTATCTGATCCGCTTCGTCAAAGATTAAAAAGAGTTTAGCTCCGTCAGCAACCGTGCCGGTTGCTTCATTAAGTCCGGGTTTTTATCCAGGTGTATCAACCCGGAAATCGTCAGGATCCGAGTCTCCAGCATTGATTTCCCCTTGGGACTGGTGGTTTTGACAATAACCAGCGATCCCATTTTGACGGCCAGGCTCTCAATTTTAGAGGTAAGTTCCGAAAACCCGGCAATCGCCTTATCGAGCACCGATTCTGGCTCTCTGGTTCTATTAAACGAGGCCTCAATCTCATAAATTTTGTCGTAGACCCCGGAAAGCGTCAGTTTTTCACGAGAGACAGCCATTCGCTGAGTGTAGGCTTCCGGTATCTTATTTGGGTTATAAAATCGGAAACCGGCAGCGTTAACGATCTTGATGGCCGCCTTATACATTCGGCCCAGTTCGGCTTCATTCTCTGTCCCCACATAAAGGTAAACCGGGAGATGCCGATTGAGCTTCTGGTGTTTATAGTTTGAATTGATGGAGTTGAAAGAGATATACTCATTGAAGGAGTTCTGCAGGATATAGATCTGGTCTCGCAGGCGGACAATCTCCTCCTTTTGCTCCTTCTCCAGTTCAATGATTTTTCGTTCGTAATAGTTGTAGTACTGCTTCATATACTTGTTTTTCGGACCCGCAGCCACCAACCTTGTCCCCTCTTCCGTATCCGTAAACCTTTCGAAATTTTCAATAAATTTCTCTGCCAGAGATTGCGCTTCTTTGACATAGGCCGTTTCATATTTCCAGGTATTTTTGGGATTGAGGATAAAACTGTCTACACCCTTGAGTTTGGTGGGAATTTGCAGTCCGAAGGTACGCAGTTCCACAAACTCCTCTTCATCAATGGAACCATTCAAAATGGCTTTGATGATGGCTCGCGTATCCTTAAGATCAATTCGTTTTCCCATACCGTAGCCCCCACCGGTCCAACCCGTGTTGACCAGGTAGGCCGTTGAGCCATGCTCTTCCATCTTGCGGGCCAGTTCTTGTGCATAGACAGTGGGATGCAGCAGCAGAAAAGGAGCGCCGAAGGCTGGTGAAAAGGTGGGAATGGGCTCTTTGATACCCCGTTCCGTTCCAGCCAGTTTGGAGGTGTAACCACTGAGGAAGAAATACATAGCCTGATCTTTTGTCAACTTTGAAACAGGCGGGAAAACGCCAGAGTGGTCCGCTGTCAGGAAGATAATCTTCTTCGGATGAGCGCCCTTGGAGATAGGCCTGACGATATTTTCAATGTGATCTATAGGATAGGACACCCTCGTGTTCTCAGTCTTTGATGTATCAGCAAAATTTATTCTACCCGTTTTTTTGCTGAAGACCACATTCTCCAGCAAAGCGTTTTTCTTGATGGCATTATAAATATCGGGTTCTTTCTCCTTGTTGAGATTGATACATTTCGCATAGCAACCCCCTTCAAAATTAAAGACCCCGGCATCATCCCAGCCATGTTCATCATCACCAATGAGGTACCGATCAGGGTCTGCTGAAAGGGTTGTTTTTCCAGTCCCGGAAAGACCAAAAAAGATGGCTGTATCACCGTTTTTACCCATATTGGCGGAACAGTGCATGGAGGCGATGTTATTCAGTGGTAGAAAATAGTTCATCACTGAAAAGAAACCTTTCTTGATCTCACCCCCATACCATGTTCCCCCTACGACAGCCATTTTCTTGGCCAGGTGAAATGCCACATAGACGTCACTGTTCAGATTATGATAGACCCATTTATCATTGACTGTTTTACAGGCATTGAGCATCACGAAATCCGGCGTAAATGTTTTCAGCTCCTCCTTTGTTGGGCGAATAAACATATTTTTCACAAAATGGGACATCCAGGCCACCTCGGATATCACCCGGATGCGGATGCGAGTGTCCTCATTTGCTCCACAGTATGCGTCTGTGACGTAAAGCTTTTTTCCGTTCAGTTGTGTGTTACTGGTTTCAAGCAGATCGTTCCAGACCTCTTCGGAAATGGGTTTATTGTCAGATGCCATCCTTTGGGGATCCGCCCACCAGATTTTATCCTCGGAACTACTCTCTTTAACGATATACTTGTCCTTTGGCGATCTTCCGGTAAATACGCCAGTATCCACAGCAACGGATCCCAGGCTGGTGACGTACCCCTTTTCGTACCCTTCAAGTGTCTCGTCGGTTTCGTGCTTGTAGAGATCATCATAGGAGAGATTGTGGTAAATCTTATCTACTTTGGTAATGCCGTATTGAGAAAGGTCGAGTTTTTTAATTTTCATGGTGGTTCCAGCAGTATGATTATCCAGCAGAGAGGTTTTTCCCGGTAGACCGGGAAACTGAGACTTTTGCTTTATATTTGAAATCTAATCCAAAGAGGGGAAAACTGTCAATCGATGGCTGTTACTTTTTGGTGAGGTAAAACGGCCCATCTACAGGGGATGACGTCTTTGCGGACGGGCACTGGAGAGAGATATTTCTATTGGATCACACTTTTCTTTTTGAGGTCTTCAATGGCGTCCGCCTCGAAGCCCAGATCCCGCATGATTTCATCTGTATGTTCGCCTTTCTGAGGGGCTGAACTCCTGACCCCAGCCTGGCTTTTACTGAAATGAACCGGATATCCGGGGACATTTATCTTTCCTATGCCTGGATAGTCACAGGGGATCACATACTGGTTCAGCAGTGCCTGGGGATCATTCTCCACATTGTTAATCCGTTGAATCGGAGCAAACATCAACTCGTTGGCCATAAAATCGATCATCCATTCATCGCGGGTACGTGTCAGGAATATCTGGTCAAAGAGGGCGTTCAACTCGGGATAGTTAAGCGGTCGTTCTTTTTCATCAGTGTAGTCCGGATTTTCTAACAAATCGAGTCTCCCCATCACCTTACAGAATGTGGCCCAGTATTTCTCGTCTGGATGGTGGGTGCACATCACCCATTTATTGTCTGAACAGACAAACACATTTCGCAATGGCGAGTGCTGGTTACGGTCTCCAGAGAGAGAGGGATCAATCCTTGAGACATTACTTAGCATCAGATTAATATGCTGCAACCACAGGGCACTACCATACAGGGAGACATGCACCTCCTGTGCGATACCCTGCCTTTCTCGCACCAGCAGCGCTGTCAGAATAGCATGACTCAGCGTAATGGCCGTTGCCTGATCAAGAACGCCGATTTGAATCGGGGACGGTAATTCACTGCCGGTGACAAACATCATCCCCGAACAAGCTTGCCCCAAGGGGTCAAACGCACCAATATTCTGCATCGGTCCTTCCGGACCGTATCCTGAGACATTGGCATGGATGATGTTCGGATTGATCTTTGAAAGTGTTTGATAGTCAACACCCAGCTTGGATTTGGTTGTTTTTCTGAGGTTGGTCATAAAAACGTCCGCCTCCTTTACCAGGCGGTGAAGAATTTCCCGGCCCGCTTCGGTATTGATATCGAGGCAGATATTTTTTTTGTTGCGGTTGGAGACCTCATTAGTCAGGCTTTCACCGTTGGGTGCCGACATGTCGATATCCCCCACAGACGTCCAGTATCGTATGGGATCGCCACCTGCAGCTTCAATTTTAATCACCTCAGCGCCAAGATCACCCAGAATCGCACCGCCACCGGGCCCTGCGTGAAAAACGCCATATTCAACTACTTTGATACCCTCCAAAGGCAGAGGTCCGCAGCTTTGCTCCTTGTATTCAACCTTCACGTTTGATCTCCTTCTTCAATTGTTCTAATAGTCGGTACCAAAACTGGATCCCTTCAGTTTTTAGAGATTAATAACAGTTACTAATTACACTGCAAGTGTCTAATATCGTAAGCCATAAATGTCATTTCCCAATCGACATTTTCCCAAATTGCTTTTGGCATAAAATAAAGGATAGACGGAAAAACAGTTCCAGACAACTATAACCCGACAAGTTGGAGAGTCATCGCCCTGTCTGCAACCCCTTGTGGTCTGTTGCCAACACCATCCATCAACAGCGCTTTTTCCATGGTAGATTGCCAATCTGGGAAAAACATGCAAGGATACCAGCGAAAAGTGAAAAAAAACCTGTGGAGTCCCAGATCTGCTTTCTCAGAACCAGAAAGTATGATCCTTTTATATGATCTAAATCGGATTGGTTAAAGCTGGATAAAAATCAAAGGAATGAATAGTATGAATAAAATCGAACTCGATGTTGCCCCGGACGGGAAAAAAGGAATTTTTTACGGTTGGATCATGGTGACAGGTGTATTTTTCATGGTCGCCATCTCCTGCGGTTCTTTCTATAGTTTTGGTGTCTTTTTCGTCCCCATCATGAAGGAGTTCGAGTGGTCACGAAGTGTGCTTTCGGGTGTCCTTTTTGTCTCTGGAATCACCTATGCCGCATCCGTACCCTTGATTGGGGCCATGGCTGATCGTTTTGGATACAAGTGGGTCTCAATTGTCACCGCAATGATGATGGGAGTGGGATATATCCTCGGTGCTCGTGCACAGACTGTCTGGGAAATGTATATTTTTATCGGCCTGTTGCAAGGCATAGGAGCCTGTGCGGCCATCCCCCTGCCATTGTCAATGATTGCCAACTGGTTTGTGAAGCGGCAAGGCCTGGCTCTGGGAATTGCCTCCGCCGGCATCGGTACCGGGGCCGCGATTGTGCCTCTGCTGGTCACATTCACAGAGACGCAATTTGGCTGGCGCACAGCGATGACGGTTTTGGGATTGCTGATTATGCTAATTTATGTCTCAATTGCACTATTGGTGATACGGCGCCCCGATACCCGTTATATAGCAAGCTATGAAGGACAGCCACAGGTTGAATTGGAGCAGACAAAGGCAGGCGCGGACCCGGATATTTCCCTGTTCCAGGCATTGACTACCCGACACTTCTGGTCTCTCTTCACCATTTTCGGATTCTGTATCTTCTGTGTGGGCTTGATCATCACCCATCTGGTCCCTTTTGCCAGGGACACAGGTTTGTCACCAATGAGTGCTGCAAGCCTGCTGACAATTATGGGGCTCTGCAGTATTGTGGGACGACTCACCGCCGGTTTTTTTTCGGACCGGATTGGTGCCAACCGAGTCCTATTCAGTGGTCTGTTGTTGCAGGGGATAATGATTCTATGGCTTTCACAGATGAGCAGTCTGAAGATGTTTTACCTCTTTGCAGCTTTGTTTGGTGTGGCTTACGGTGGAAACCTGGTCATGGTTCCCAGGCTGACCGCAACCATCTTTGGTGTAAAGTCGATGGGTGCCATATTCGGCGGCCTTTCGGTAGCTGACGGAATCGGATTCGCTCTCGGCCCCCTTTTAGCCGGCTATCTTTTTGACATTTCCGGGACTTATAATGACGCCTTTCTGATCACAGCAGCCGGAATCTTCATTGCGGTCGGGGTAACGTTTTTCCTCAGAAAAAAAGGTTGACCTGCAACCAGTGAACGTTTGAAGCCGATTATTAAAAGAATTCGTGAGCATTCAGTAAACGACGTCAAGAGAGGAGCTGTTCAGCCAAAAAAA
>JABGPJ010000056.1 GCA_018645005.1 Deltaproteobacteria bacterium
TACAGAGTGTCTGTTATGGACCCTTTTCAATTGCTTGGAGGAGTTTTTAGATGATTTCAGCGAAAGCAAGCTGCGAAACTTGCAGCAGCGGCTTATAGATCATCTTAAAACGTATCCGCAATTGAAAAGGGTTCATATCAGACACGGGACTTGATGCTTAAGTTAATGACATTGATTTAGCAGTTTAAGTTAAGTAAATTTTTTTAAAATACTGAAATCTCAACTGGCAGCAGAGCCAGTTTATCTACTGAATACACAGGGCTGCGATAAATACTACATACAGGTCTCGGCTCCCTTGGTGAAGGCACGCTGAATAGGTACAAAATATTTTCTGATGGCTTTCTCGATGTTGCTTTATTTGTGCCCAACTTAGGGATCGTATAAAAATAACTTGGCATAATCTGTCCGCAAAAGTCCCATAAAGACCCAGCAATGTCTGGTTAGGTTTTTGCAGAACAAAAGCTGAATGATAAAACCCGACTCTACGCATAAGGATTTAAAGATTTTCTAAGTTTGCTTCACGAAAAACCGCCAAACTCGACTGCCTCGCTCAAACATGGCTGATTCGCTACAGAAGCTTGAGAAAATCTAATAAATCCTTATAAGCGCGATCCAGGTTTCATCATTCAGCTTTCTGCAAAAACCTAACCGGACAATGCTGGTAAAGACTGGATATTTTGCAGACAGAATGCCACAGCAACGTGTTTCCTTGACACTAAGGGGAAACACTTGAGTAATTTTTGATCCAACCCTTAATTATTTTACACCCGAACAGGATCCACATTTTGGTTAATCAGGGCCAATTTTCAGGAAACAGGTGAATTCATGCCTTGACTTCGAAAAGCCAAGTTTTTAAGCTCTAGTCTGTTAATGGGAATAAATCGAGCACATCTAACAAGGGAAGAAAAGATCATGGATATGACACCGTACGTGGAGATGGCAAAGAGTCTTGGATTTGAAAACTCAATACTGATGCCCAAGATGTTTCAAATGATAGTGGATGCAGATGAAGCCAAAATTGTTTTAGCAGCCTCACCACCGAAAACAGTTGAGGAGTTGGCTGCGGAAACCGGATTCACTTCTGACCGGGCACAGGACCTGTTAGACCAGCTTTTTATAAAAGGGCTGATCTATAAATCCAAAAAACCGGATGCCACCCGTTATTATAAATTTCGTTCTTATATTCAGTTCCATGACGGAACCGTCCTGACACCGGGCATTTCCCAGGAATATTTGGATCTGTGGAAGGAATTTGAAAAAACAGAAATGGCGGCTCTGCGGGATTCGGTTAAAGAAATTGAACGGCGGCAGGGAATGCGTGTCGTGCCAGTAAACGTGATAGTTGAGGCACAAAAAGAGGTAATGGCGCCGGATGATGTGGTGAAAATGATAGACGATGCAGACAAAATTGTAGTCACCAACTGCTCTTGTCGCGTGATTCATGGGATTACCGATGTTCCCCTGGAAGTGTGTATGCAGATGAACAAAGCGGCTGACTATGCGCTGGATAGAGGTACCGGACGTGAATTGACAAAACAGGAAGCCATGGAAATGCTTAAAATGTGTGAAGACGAAGGTCTGATACATTGTGTGGATAACAAACGGGACCTGGGTTATCTGATCTGCAATTGTGATGGGGTTGGTTGTGGCAATTGGGGTGGAAATAAGGGCTATGCCAAAACATTTACGGCGCCCAGCCGCTTTAAAGCCGACGTGAAGATGGAATCCTGCTCGCTTTGTGAAGCTTGCCTGGATCGGTGCTTCTTTGATGCCATTTCTATGACTGGTGAAGATGATGCAGCGGTGATAGATCCGGTAAAATGCATGGGATGCGGCGTATGTATCCCGGTCTGCGAAGATGACGCCATCTCCATGAAAGAGATACAGCCGGTTGAATTTATCCCTGTCTAGGATACTGAAAATTGTCAGTCCCCCTTCAAATTCAAAGTTATTGATTTTGAAGGGGATATTGTTGATATATCTGACGTTAAACCTGTGCTGGAAGTGACAATTGCTGTCCTTATGCCTTACTGGCCTTGAGGGCTGCAATCATCTCCTTTGCAGTCCCCGGAGGTGCCACATACTCGGGCTTGTTGGTCATCGTAATGGCTTCTGAAGGACAGCCGGTGGCACAAACCGCACAACCAAAGCACAAGTCGAAATTAATAACTGGCACATCATCTTCTCCCAGGACCATCGCTTCTGGAGGACAACGGTCGATACAGGTTTCACAGGCGGTACATTCATCCGCATTGATCAGGGGATCAAAGCCGGAATTGAAATAAAGCCCTGGTTTGGAATGCCTCAGAGCATTTGTCACCGGCGAACAATCCCAGCGGTCACAATTGCAGATAAATCCGATGCCTTCAGCCGAATTCTGGCTCATATGAATCAGTCCGGCATCTTCAGCCCTGTCCAGCAGTTCTCTGGCTTCCTGTTTGTTCAATTTCCTGGCACCGAGTCTTTCGATAGCGAACTGTGCTCCAGCACCCAACTGCATGCAGACGTCATTGGGCATGCCATGGGATTCTTCCCCTCTTAATAAAGCAGCGTGACGGCAATAACATTCAGACACAGCAATAATATCGTTGTTATCGATATAGGTTTGAACCTGGTCATAGGTATGGATTTTGTTTCCTGTCTCGATGGTTTTATCGACTGTGATCACCCTTGTCAGAGGGAAACTGCCTTCCTTGACAGGCGTTTTGGCATCGTAGACCGCTTCGTAAGCATGAATGAGTTTGGCAATTTTCTTATCCCGGTCTGTTGTTGTTCCAGCCATAAATTGGAATTCCAGAATACCGGGCATAAAACGGGCGCTCATGTAATATTGGACATCGTCTGCTTTATAGGCCATACAGAGACCTTTATTCGCCATGGATTCCAGTACCTTCTCGACAGCATCCCGACCTTTTTCCATCGTTTCTGCCATCGTGTCGGCGGTAAAAGGACCTCTGGGCATGGCGTTATTCACCTCAGCTTCATCCGGGTTAAACATTTCTTCCACCATTTCAAAAAACTCGGGAACGTCAAGACCTGCATAGGCCCCGCCACGTTTTTGCATCACTTCCAGTAACTGCTGATAAACTGCCTGACTCATGTCTGTTCTCCTTGAAAAAGGTTGAAAATAGTTGAGAAAAGAATAAATTGCCTATTCTGAATAAATAGTGTCTCGTTGCGCATTCATCTTCCTGGTGTTTTGGCTTTCTTGAGATTATGGTTCGTATACGAACTTGGAATTGAAATCGATTTTGCCCAAGGGATCTCTTTTTTGCTACAGCATTTCAAGCAGCAATCGCCGCAGAACAACCCGTTCTTCAATGGTGAATCCGGCCAAGAGCTCCTCATTGGCTGATTTTCTTTCTTCCGTCAGCTGGACTTTCATCCTGTTGACTTTTTTAGAAGGGAAGAGATGTACCATTCTGCGGTCCTGATCATCCTGTTTTTTAATCAGAAATCCAGATTCGGTCATACGATCCAGAATCCCGGACAGTGTCGCCTTATCAATCTTCAGCTGGGTGCCGAGTTCCACAGCAGTCAATCCTTCTTTTTCCCATAACATTTCCAGGATAACATACTGGACATTTGTGATCCCGAACGGTTTTAATCGTTTTCGCACCAGTTGATGACCCTTCTGATAGGCCTTTGACAACAGAAATACGTAGCAATCGGACAGAATTTTTTTCTTTTCCGGCATAATCAGGGATAAATAATTTGTTTGCACACGAACTTAAATGGATTTTTCAAGAAAGTCAAATCTGGCAGGACCTTGAATGACGCTTTTCAAACATATCCATCTCCCGGGAATCTGGAGATGGTTCGTGGTTGCACACGCCAATTGAACGTTTTTCTTTTTTAACAGCAAATATCACTAGTAAATGCCATTGCCAGTTCTCAAGATGGGTTTGCAGGCATTTACCGTCTTGACGTCTGCTGAGGAAAAGGCTAAACATACACCTATGAACTCGCCCAGTCTGTTTCTTTATTTTGTATGCTTTTATCTTGAATCAGGGCCTGCTGATAATTGATTACAGAAGAGGGGATCATTAACTTCACTTTTAATACAAATACATGATGTTATTATTCAATGGGCTTAGGGATCGTACAAAAATAACTTGGCATAATCTGCCCACAAAAGTCTCATAAAAGACCGGACATTTTGCAGACAGAATTCCAAGACAACGTGTTTCCTTTTCCGTCAATGGGGAAACACTTGAGTAATTTTTGAGCCGACCCTTAGGTATAGACCTGTTGCTTGATGACGATTCAGGAGACAAAGATGGAAAATTTGTTTGATTTAACGGGGAAGGTCGCCATTGTGACCGGCTCGACAAAGGGAATTGGTAAATCCATAGCTGAACAGATGGCGAACCATGGTGCAAAAGTAGTCGTTTCCAGCCGTAAAGCAGACGTGTGCGAAGCGGTCACGAATGAGATCAATGAACAGGTGAAGGATGGGGCGGGATCAGCCATCTCAATCCCGTGCAATATTGGATCAAAGGAACAACTTCAGATGTTGGTGGATGAGACCCGCAAACAGCTGGGGAAAATTGATATCCTGGTTTGTAATGCGGCGGTCAATCCGTTTTTTGGTTCGATGGCAGATATTCCGGACAGTGCTTTTGAGCGGATAATGGATTCAAATGTTAAATCCAACCACTGGCTTTGCCAAATGGTTATCCCGGAGATGGTTGAACGGAAGGATGGGGTGATCACCATCGTTTCCTCCATCGGTGGACTTAACGGCAGCCCGGTTCTAGGGGCCTATTGCATCTCCAAAGCTGCCGATATGCAACTGGCCCGTAATATCGCGACTGAATATGGCGGAGATAATGTGCGAGCGAATACTATTGCCCCGGGACTGATCAAGACCAATTTTGCCCGTGCACTGTGGGAGAATCCGGATATACTTAAGGAAGCAACCTCTGGTGCTGCTCTGAAGCGTATTGGAACGCCGGAGGAAATTGGTGGGGTTGCCGTTTTGCTGGCGTCTAAAGCTGGAAGTTATATTACCGGTCAGACATTGATTGTTGATGGCGGCACTTAGGGATCGTACAAAAATAACTTCACATAATCTAGAGGGCCGCCGATTCGGCCCTTCTTCTCCCGGGGTGATCCCATTTGCCTGGTCCGGGTTTTATCTCCAGAGACGGTATGCCATGAAGGGGGCATGGAGTCTATGGCAGGCCGCTTTGAAGCATCATTAAGAATCGATGCGGGGTTGGGTCAGGACTGGATAAAAACGAACTAAAAATATGAAGAGCGCCAAACACCAACTTAGAATCGAAGCGAGCAGGCATTCGATGTAGTAATCGGGAATTCCGGCTAAAATTCGCCATATAGTCGACATCACGATTAAAGCGTAAACAAGTGTCATCACTTTCCCTGCCTTCAATTCACGCCCGGTATGGCCAAGGGCTGATCGAGAACCTACCGCGACAATCATCAATCCAACGGCACCGATAGTTAATCCATGCAGCGCGGCACTGAACATTAAAGCTTCCGTTAAGGCTGCCCAGGCTGACAACAGGAACCCGACGGGGATCCAGGCATATCCCACATGGAGTACCAGCAGCAGTGGGTCCGGAACAGTGGAAAACCCTCTCCATCTGGCTAACCGGATGATGTGTAGACCGGAAATGATGAATGATCCGAGGATCGTTACAATGTGATAAGGGTCTATGGTCCAACCTGCAGCCAGTAACCCGGTCAGACCCATTACGGCCATATCCAGTTTCCCGAAAGGGGGCGGTGGTGAAATATGCTCTTTTTGATTTTTTTGGAGCCAGTTCCTGGTAAAATTTGGAATAATTCTTCCGCTGATCGTACCGATCAACATCAAAATCACCATAATTGCGCCCCTGATGCTTAAGCGTGGGGGGATGGGAAGACTGAATGTATATTCAAAATGAAACATCAGGTTGAATAAGCAAATGAGGATCAGCATCACGATCACTTTATAATTCCGTCTGTCCTTTGCCTTAATGACTTCGTTGCCGAAAAGGACGATCAGCATGACCATATAGCTCAAGTCAATCAAAGCGGTTAGTAGTGGTCCTAAAATAGCGCTCAGGCTGATAGCGATGCGGCCGCAAATCCAGGCCACCGTCAGCAATGAGAGGCGGTGTCCGGCAACAGGGGGTCTTTTTGTCCAGTTGGCGACAGCTGTGAGCAAGAAGCCGCCAATAGCTGCACATGTAAAGCCATATACCATCTCATGGCTATGCCAGGAGACGGGATCCATGGAGGTCGGAGGGAATGCTGTACCCAACAGATAAACTATTCCCCACCAGCCGGTGGCAATAATACCATAAAGACCTGCGGCAACAAAAAGTGGACGAAAAGCATAAGTCAGAAAGACAGGGATCTTGTTTTTCATGATTTTATTGATAAAAGAGAATCAAAGATGTAAACCTGCTGCTAATCCTAACATAATACCCTGCGGCAGTCTATCCCGAGTTGATATTCTTCTTCTCGGCTTTTTGTATAAATTTGCTTGACAGAAGAGTTTATTACCGTAATCTGTTAAAAAAATGTTGGGAGATCAAGTCCTATTAAATACGCCTGATCTGGCCCTGAAAATTTCATTACTGATTTAAGATTTATTAGTTGAAATGGCGGTTAAAATGTTCAGAATCATGTAACGTAGATCCATAAAACCTGATCACAACGAGTCTATTGCCATGGAAAACACCCTTATTGGAAGTGGTATTACGAAAATGATCGATATGGTGAACGGACTAAAAAGTTCCCGGCCGTTTCGTGATATTCCAGAGGATCAAATAATAAAACTGATTGAAGAATCAAAGCTGGTGAGCTTTGATGAGCGTGCCGTGATTTTAAATGAAGGGGATCCCAATGATCAGGTCTTTTTTCTTCTCAGAGGAAAGCTGGCCGTATTTCTAGACGGGAAACCAATCATTAATCTCCATCGAAAAGGTGATATCATCGGCGAAATGAGCGTGATCTGTAATAAACAGTGCGCGGCAACGGTGATCGCTGATACAGACGTCGATCTACTGCAGATAGATGGCAGGAAAATCATTCATTTCGGTGCTGCCAAAGATAATACTTCGGCCAGCGTATTATACAAGATTTTTTGTTCAATTTTGACAGATAAGCTTTTTATCACAACAACTAAAGCGCAAGGATTCGAAGAAGCAAATCTTGAACTGGAACAGCGGAGAATAGATTTAAAAGAAGCGTATGAAAAATCGGTGGGGGAAATTTCAAAACGAATTCAGTCTGATCAAACTATTAAGCACTATCAGGATCATCTGGAAGAACTTGTAGAACAACGGACTGATCAACTTCAGAAAGCAAAACTGGAAGCTGAAAAAGCAACTAGAGAAAAATCGGAATTTCTGGCCAATGTCAGTCATGAATTAAGAACTCCTATGCATGCGATATTGGGTTTTACGAAACTTTCCATTGATAGATTTGAATCCCTCAGCAGTGAAAAACAGTTCGATTACCTCCATAAGGTACTACGCAGTGGGCAGAGTCTCCTGAGACTGCTTAACGACATTCTTGATTTGGCGAAGCATGAAGAGAACAGAGTTGACTACTATTTCACCAATGCTTCTCTTTCATATCTTGTCAAACTTGTGATGTCAGATTTTGAAGCTCTTTTCAAGGCCAAATCGATCCTGATCGATTTTCAGCCCCATGAATTTGATGATATCGTAAAAATCGATCAGGAAAAAATAATCCAGGTTCTCAGGAACCTGATTTCGAACGCGCTGAAGTTTTCAAAAGAAGACTCTTTGATCAAATTGTCAGTTGCGAAAGAGCAAGAGAAAGTTCTGTTTTCAATTATAGATCAAGGCATGGGTATTCCTGAAAATGAACTGAACACCGTATTTGATAAATTTGTTCAGAGTAGTAAAACGCGAGCAAACGACGGTGGAACAGGTCTTGGTTTGGCGATAAGCAAAAAAATTATCATCGATCACAATGGGAAAATCTGGGCAGAACGTAATCCAACCGGTGGTGCAATTATTCGATTTCTTCTTCCATTTTCCAAATAGAATCTGGATGGTACTAAACCAGATGCTGAAAACGTGGGATAATCTTTTTCTTTTATAGTGATTGGTAATTATGGAAAATGTTCTTTTAATTGAAGATGACGATGACTTCCGTAAACTTCTGAAAATAGTAATGGAAAATGCAGATTATGCTGTAACAGAAGCCTCAAACGGATTGGAAGGGTGTCGGATATTCCAGAAAGATTTTCATAAGCTCGTCATCACAGATATTTTTATGCCTGATAAGGAAGGCATTGAAACGATTCTGGAAATCAGGAGCGTGGATCCTGATGTTAAGATTATGGCCATATCTGGTGGGGGTCAGTCCGGATCCATCGATATGTTGTCTTTTGCAAGAGATCTCGGAGCAGATGCCATCATGACAAAACCGATCGATCTTAAGGATTTAATGAGAAAGGTCGCGGGGTTAATTGGAAAAGAATCGTCAAAAAAAACGGGGTGATAACTAAAAAATGAATACCCCACATGAGAAATCAGGGCAATCCGGATGAATCAGGTCCACGAAGGCCTTCACATCTATTCTGCAGGGAAAAATGGTTCAATGAAAACCTGGATTTTGCCACCGCAGACGTCACCCCCTTTTGTCCCCAGATCATCTGTCAAATCAACGTCAACCAACTCTGGCTTTTTGCTCACTAATAGACAGCGCAATGCCGCACTGTGAACCTGTTTCTCACCGCACCCGCCTCCAATGGATCCGTAAGATTCATGATTGAGTGTGATAACCATTTTTGCACCGACGTCTCGTGGTGTTGATCCTTTTGTGTAGACTATGGTTGCCAGGCAGGAACCGAATCCTTTTTGTCTGAGACTTTCGATTTTCTGAAACAATACTCTATCTTCCACCGATTTTCTCCTGGGTTAAAACCACATTGCGTAATGTTCTGGTGTGCTCGCTACCCAGCCGGCGAATACTGACAAGTTCGGCAGCTATGGCCAGAGCAATTTCTGCGGGCGTTTCCGAGCCGATGGGTAATCCGATCGGGCTGAAAACATCTTGTAGTCGTTCATTTGAAACACCCTGTCGGGAGAGCCGTTCCAGAACAAGGCGGATGCGGCGACGACTACCGATCAGCCCCACATAGGCAGTCTCCCGAGGAAGAACCTGGGCAAGGCAATCTGTATCATGCTCATGGCCCCGTGTAATGAGTACCACATAAGTTGATTTATCTATTTTTATATTTTGCAGCGTCTCAATAAAATCGTTGGCGATAACGGTGCAGTTTTTAAATCGGGAAGGATTCGCAAAATCAGGGCGGTCGTCTATGACGGTGACGATAAAACCCAGGCTGATGGCGAATTTCGCGAGAGGAACCCCGATATGCCCGGCTCCGCAAATGATCAGGTTTGCCTGTCTGCCGATAAGATCGAAAAAAATGGTTATTCCCTTTCTAATTTCAATGATTTGTTTTTTCTTGTCATCTAATACCTGCTGACCGAAGCTGGCAATCAGGTCATCCAGATCTTTGATTCCAGATCCGTTTTCCAAAGATCCATCGCTTAAAATAATAATTTTGCTACCTGAGGGCAGTTTTTCATCGGATGACAAAATTACGGTCGCAAGACAGAAATCAGTAACCGATTCCAGAAGATCGTTTATTCTTGAGATGATGTCCATTCCAGTTTTTTCTAATGGGGTCCAATAGTTCGCTGTTTGCAGTAAGAATATAAGATGTGGCTGAACTTGACAATTAAATTTACACCCAATATCAGCAATGTCCGGTTAGGTTTTTACAAACCGAAAGCTGAATGACAAAACCGGTCTCTGCGCATAAGGATTTAAAGATCTTCTAAGCTTGCTTCACGAAAAACCGCCAAACTCGCCTGCCGCGCTCAAACAAGGCTCATTTTCGTTACACTAAGGGATCGTTCAAAAATAACTTCACTTAATCTGTTTGCAAGGGGATCCAAGTGTTTCTCATTAATGTCCAAGAAACACGTTGCCGTTAAAAGGCAAATTCACTTAATCTGTTTGTAAAAGTCCTAAAAACTGGACATTTTACAAACAGAATGTGAATTAGCCTTTTAGCCGACCTTTCGACCATTTTGCAGGCAAAATGCCAAGACAACGTGTTTTCTTTTCCGTCAATGGGGAAACACTTGAGTAATTTTTGAGCCGACCCTTAGCCAATCCGGTGCGGCTGAAGATTATTTTATAGGTCGTGTCAATTGGTCAGGTTGAAAAAACGCTGACAAATTTTCCAGAACGAATGAGGATTACCGAATGATTGATGTAAAAGTATATTCACTCGATGGCTGTGCTGACACGCCGTCAACTGTCGAACTGATAAAAGAAACAGCAAAAGAGATGGCTCTGACAATCGTATTTTCTCAGGTTCAAATATCATCATCAGAGGATGTTGAACGTTATAAGTTTCCGGGCAGTCCAACGGTTCGTATTAATGGTGAAGATATTGAGCCTGCAATGAGGGATACGGATAATTTTGGGTTGTCATGAAGAAGATATGGGGCATCGGGTATGCCCAGCAAAGAGCTAGTGGAAGCGGCCTTCAAAGAGATATTAATGTGATCAGGCATTCCTTCCCGAATTAAAAAAATTGATTTAAAACAATAATTCTTAATTATTATAAAAAATGTCATGACTTTTTTAAATTGCTTCTGTACAGTTCAATTTTGGGGTCAGAAACCCAGAAACTTTTACCGGTTCACTTTCGAACCGGGTGTGATCTGATTGAAAGTGCCATTTGTCCTTTAAGTGGATGCTGGAAGTTGGTAATACGATTAAAAGAAGTTAGTAAAACAAACGATTAATATAAAAACGGAGTATCCACGATGATTGAAGGAACTGTTAAATGGTTTAACGATAGTAAAGGTTATGGTTTTATTGAGCAGGAAAACGGCGACGATGTCTTTGTACATCATTCTGCCATCAACAGCTCAGGTTTTAAATCTCTACAAGAAGGCGATCGCGTTACTTTTGAGATCGAACAGGGACAAAAAGGACCCGCTGCTGCTAACGTTACCGTTAAATAGTAACAAATGAAGACGCTGCCGGATTAGCTGATATGCTTCTAATCCGGTACTCTAAAACCTCCCTCCGGGAGGTTTTTTTTTGCCCAAAATTCGATATCTCCTCTCAAGTCGTCTTTTTTTTTATCTTCTGCCTGATAACGATTTTATGGAATTAATCCAAGCCTCTCATTTGAGCCATTAATTTCATTTGCTCTATCGGATTAACGGGTGGAATTTTACGTTGATCTTCCGACTTGATAATTAATTGCATTGATTCTGTCGGGCAGTCCGTAATACAAAGACCACATCCTATGCAGCGATCCAGATTGATTTCAGCAACATCGTTTACCTGGATGGCTTCCATTTGACATCTTTCGATACAGGTATCGCAACTGGAACACGAATCCGGATCAACAACGGCAATATAATTTGAAAAAACCAGTTCGGCCGGTTTTGGATGATTTTTTAAGGATATCAAGACGCCGCAGCAATCACCACAACAGTTGCAGATTCCTCCTGGATTCTGATTTGTCGCAGTCTGTGTGACTAATCCATCTTCTTGTGCTTTCACCAATAGTTTTATAGCCTCTTCCAGTTCAACCTGGCGGCCTAGATTTTGATCCAGATAGTACTGTCCCATGGAACCAAACATAAAACAGACTTCCATTGGTTTTTCACACCCTTCATCAATCAATTTTTGTTGGGTTCGACAAATACAATCGGTAACGACAATTTGTTTTTGTGTCTTCAGGATTTCAATGGCGTCTTCATAAGGCGCAATATTGAGGGATGTGTCAATGGATTGATTGACGGGAATTGTGTGTATAAAAGCGGGTATTCCGACAGCCGTATTTGTGGTGTATTCTTCGTTCTTATATCTTTCGAAGAGTTCAGCCAATTCATGATCCATTCTTCTTACCTGAAACTCAAAAAGCCCATGGACAAATGGAATGGCGCCATATTTGATCGAGTTACCTGTACCCAAGTGGAACAGCAACCCACGTTGAGCCATGTCGCTTAAATGTGCGGAGGTTTCTACCGGGGATAAATCCAGTCGCATGGAAATGTCTTCAACAGATTCAAGGGCTCGCGAGAGCTTCAGGAATATTTTAGCATCTTTTTCAGAAAATAGTTTTTCTAAAATTTTTAGCTCCACCCCCGATTTTGTCGCTGGAAATCCGAGTGAATATGAGTCAAGCCGTTCTTGTAGTTCTCTAAAAATACCTTTTCCCATTTTTCCCCTGTTTTATATTTTGCTGACGGGTTTAGTGCCCCACTTTCTTAAGCCGCACTTTTTTCAGCTGCTGTAAGTCTTGTCGAAGAACCATATTCTCAAGAAGAATATCTGGTATCTTGAAACGGATTCAGCTTGGCTGTCAATTTGATGACTAGATGAATAACAGTAAGGCGGGGATTTGTCGAGGGTTGAGTTAGAGAAATTTCCAAAAAATATGATAGTTTTTCTTTGACAGTTGACTTGAGGAGTCGAACAAAGACTGAAAAACTGAGCAATCTGATTCAACCAGATTGCTCTCTTTAAAACTAAATTGTGGGCTTGCCGTCAGAACAAGACAACTTTAAATCCTGATAAATCGACATTTTTCTTTTGCGGATGATCCGCCGAATATTATCTACAATAACGGGTACTTTTCTAACGATATCGGCATTGAGGCTTAAAACTTTCATCGATTTCAGAGCCACCACTGAGTGAAGACGGCTTGTCTTATCAGCGATATCGGACAGAAAAAACTCACACTCACCAACCAGTGCAGGTCCCAGGATTTTTTCTCTTCTCCTGCCTGCGGACAGTTGTACGCCTTCCTGCACAACAAAAAGCTGGTTATCCTCAAGACCTCTACTTATTAATTTTTCACCCATTTTAATACTCTTGAAGCGACTCTTTCTTCCAATTTCATTCAAAACATTGGTGGAGACATCGTCTGCTGCCAGGCTGGCTGATTGAAAGAACAGGCGTCTTTCAAAAATTTGCTTAAACTGTCCTTCATAAGTGATATCCAAGGCGTTCATGGCCTCCCTGAATAGATTCCCTGGAATAGCCAGGTAGGCAAGTCGATTAATGCTTTTTACCGATGCCATACGCATGTGTCTGGCAATGACACCGATATCTCCGATGAATTCACCATCCCCGATGGTTGATTTTGATATCAAATGACCCGCTTCATCAAAGGTTCTGATTTCAGCCCGGCCTCTGACAATGATATAAACGAAATCGCTTTTTTCTCCCTGTTCAATCAGGAATGACCCAATATTCAGATCGATCTGCTTGGGTGAATTGGCAAAGGCATAGGCGTAATGCTGTATCAGCTGCTTTCTTTTTTCGTTGCTGACATTTCCCATTAAACTCTGAAAATAGTTCAGCACCATTTGGTAAGCTCTGGTAAAAAAACTGACAGCGGGGTTCAACCCCTGGCCAAATTTAATCAATCGGCCATTCTCGGTTCTCAGTGCCGTATCCAAGTCACCAATCTCCACGAACCGACCTTCCTTTGCGTAGTCTTTGCTGAGCTGGTTTTTATTCACATGGGTGAACACACGAAAGGACTTTTCGGTGGCAGAGTCCACTAAATCCTGCCATTGCCCATGCACAGTGAACGGAACAGCTGCATCCGAAGTGCAACCCGCGTCATATTTAATCAGGTTATATTTCTTCTTGCGGATAATGCGATCTAAGTGGTTCAGGTGTTTCTGGGGCATCCAGGAATCGTTTACCAGCATCTGCATGCGCTTGAAAGCAACGATGTCCAGGAAATGACCATAGGTGAAATTATAGCCGTCATTGTTGATGGCGAAAGTATAGACTGTTGTAGGCACACTATGGCAACTCAAATGGCCGGTGATTTTGACGCCATCGAGATTGTACTCTTCGGTTTGATACGGATTGTCTTTTCGAAAGGGTAACAGAGTCCAGTTAAAACTGGCTGAAACGGTTGACTCCGGCAGATCGGCCTGAGCGGCCAGTTTTTTGATCAGGGTATGCTTGACTGGCTCGGTGGTGATAATGTCACAGGGGTGGTTTCGCCTGAACAGTTCAACCATGGCGCCGTTATGATCATCGTGGTTATGAGTTGCAATAACAGTGTTAATGGATTGCTTGGAAAGTCCGTTATGGTGGATAATGTCGGTCATATTGGACGGGTAGTCAATTAGAATCGGTTCGTATTTATGGATGATACTGGTGTGGGCACAACTGCCGTATGGATCCATGCCATCGAATTCTCCCGTATGCCAGATACCAAAGTTGGTCACCGGGAATTTGAGATGTTTGTATTCCACCGGGGCTCTGAAATTTTCGTTTGGTCCCAGGGTGACATCCACATCCACATGGTCTTTTTTAAAACTGATTCGATAAATGTTGTAACCGATGCGGCCGATTTTGATCCCTGACTTCAATTTGCTGAATTCCTTTTCGTCCTTAGGGTTTTCTTCAAGATACACCGGGTGAATAAAGGTATGGCTCTCTTTAATCTCATTGTCGACAGCCAACCCACAGATCTCTTTTTTTAATGCATCCCGGGTTTGAATGGGAATGTCCAAACCATCCAATTCTTCAAGGCAATCGACACCATAATTGCCGTATTTGATCATTTTCAGTGCTTTTTCGACATCATTCTCCAGGCCGATAAGCGTCGGGTATTTTCCTGCGAAGAAAGAAGGTATGTTGTTTCCATTTACTTTTATCAGCTTGAGATAAAGTGCATAAAGGACTGGAAACTCGATCAGGTTCCACGAAATAGATTCGTCCTGCATTTTAGTGTCTGACAAAATGAAATGATCAACCGCATGATTACCAAAATATCCAACCTGTTGAAATCTTTTCACCACATCCGGCGGTTGCCCCAGGCTGATTTTTTGGCCTGTTTCCGGTATTTCGACCACGAATACGCCCGGATCGAGTTTATTAACGATCAGCTTTCCATAAGGACTGGTTGTCTGAAGTTTTCTTTTCATATGCTCTTCCTGCTCATAAGATCATATCTGGTGGATAAACAAATAGTCAGACCCGGCAATGTCCGGTTAGGTTTTTGCAAAACAAAAGCTGAATGATAAAACCCGTCTCTGCGCATAAGGATTTAAAAATTTTCTAAGTTTGCTACACGAAAAACCGCCAAACTCGCCTGCCTCGCTCAAACAGGCTCATTTTCGCTACGCTAAACTAAGAAAATCTAGTAAATCCTTATAAGCTCAATCCAGGTTTCATCATTCAGCTTTCTGCAAAAACCTAACCGGATATTGCTGAGTCAGACCGGATAATTAACCAGGATCCTGCAACAATGCACTGATTTCGATGAAAATAAGATCGGATATTATTCGAATTTTACACCCGATTATCCTAAAAAACAACCCTGACAACGGTGCGCTTCAGGGCAATCGCATCAAAAAATCAGGCATTAATGCTTTAAAGAACAGCAAAAT
>JABGPJ010000009.1 GCA_018645005.1 Deltaproteobacteria bacterium
TATTATCCGATCGCTTCGAATACTCAAACTGTCTACCCCTGTTACGAACAATGGTCCATCCAGAATTTGTGGCTTCATATACATCAATAACTGGTTACAACTGGGAAGATGTAGCCGTGAACGGTTACGGGGTGGGTCAAAATTCCAGGTTTTTATAGCTGCTATTCAGTCTGGAACTCAGAAAATATTCTGATATAGCGGCCCACCTATAGCCACTATTTCAGCAAGAACGGATAAACGAATCCTTGGAAATATCCAGGTTGAATCGACCAGCTATACACATGTGTACATTCTCACGCGGGGAAAGGTGATATATAATTGCTATTGCAGTAATTTTTATCGTTTGGAAGACTGAAATAGATACCAGTTATTGCCGTGCCCGTTCCTTTGTACGCCTGCTCCATACAAGGTCGATACCAACATGTGGTTCTTCCTTTTCTCTTGACCCAAAAAACGCTTTTATCTATGCTTATAGCTGGGAAAAACAATGTCTTATCACCCCCTATCACTTTACCACAGATTATTACGCAACAAAGGCAGCATAGATTCTCAACGAAAAAAGGGTACACCCAGTAGATATTCTGGGATTAAACAGGAATGATTGCTTGTCGTTCCAGCGAGGATACGCCGCTTCCTTAAAACCAAATAGAAGGAGTTAGACATGAAAAACAACAAATTGATCCTAGCTCTGGCAACTTTTTTGATCGCGTCTTCTTTTATATCATGCTCAAGTGATTCATCATCGGGTGATTCATCATCAGAGCAAAAAATTGTCTATGTTGACAACTCAAATACTTCAGGTTTTGAAGATGGAAGTTATGAACATCCTTATTCAACGATACAAAAGGCGATAGACAGCTCTTCTGAAAATAACAAAGATAATACGCTGGTCTATATACGCAAAGGAAACAAACCATACTCTGTGGAGGAGGGTTCTCTGGTTGACCTTGATGGAACAAAAAATTTAACGCTCTGGGGCAGCGGATATAATGAAGGTTTCCCCGGAATACCTGCCACGGGATATCCGGTTCTACAAAGCTCCAACTTGAAAAATGAAAGACCAATTTATCTGAAAGATGTTGAAAACATAACCATTATAGGCCTGGATCTCCGGGGAGGGGAACAAAACGTGGTATATGCCGGAGGAGCCAGAAAACTGACCATCAAGCATTGTATCGTAAGCGGAGCTGAACCGGCTCCGGTATGGAACAAGACAAGCGGAATATTGATCTATTCTTTTGGTGGCGGGGACAAATCATCGGATATCGCCATTACGGATAATACTTTTTACGACAACCATACAGGAGGGATCAATGTATCGGTTTTTGGAGATGCTGAATATGGATTTGAATCAGCTGCGGAAAATGTTTTGATAGCCGGGAACACTTTTTATCAAACACAAGAATCTAAATACGAGATGCATTTGCCGATTATTTGCGAAATCTGGTGTGGCCTCATGGAGAATATCACGATCGAGAACAATGATATATATAATTTTGGAGAAGGGAGCGTTTGGACTCCGTCAGGCATTTTCTTTCTACAGCGAATGACTGAAAATCCATTAAGTAAAAATATTATGATTAGAAGTAACAATATTTCAAATTCAGTCAGTGATTCAGATGGCATCTGGATTGAAGTAATGTCAGGTAAAATGGAAAATTTAATAATTTCAGGAAACAGTACCCATACAGGAAAAGGCATCACTCTGATAGCGCCTGGACAAGGCTCAGAACCCGGATCGGGAGGTGGTGTTATAGATGGGGCGGTGGTTACCGGAAACACAATAACAGATAGTCTGCATCCCGGTTTGGCTGGATTGCTGTTTGTGGCGCAGGAGGACGGCAGTTTGTCGGCCAACGTCTCCAGGAATATCATCAAGGACGGCCTGGGGTATGGCGTCTGGTTGGATCGCGATATTGACGCGACGCTGTCTGTGGATTTGGGCGGCGGGGCGCTTCAGTCCGAAGGCTACAATTCCATCTATAACAATCAGCTCGGCGGAATAGGGGTCGAGGACCAAAATGTCGGTCCTCAAACAGCGAAACACAATTGGTGGGGCCAGGCCGACGACCCCGGTTCTTTGATCGAAGGCGATATCAACTATACACCGTGGCTGACGGAGGACCCCAACTGAGGACCTCTCCGGTCCTTTGACCAAAGAGAAGAAGAGATGGCCCCCCGGTGATGGATGTGTGGCCGGGGACGGAAATGAAATCAGATCGAAAGAGGAATGTATGATTTTTGGGTCACCTTTTGACGGGCCGTTTCCCAAACCTGCAATCTTGACAGATTTAAAGCACTCTAGGCCGTAAAATATCTGACATATCTATTCGCTATTACAACGCTTTATATCGTTTAGTGGGCGGTAATA
>JABGPJ010000029.1 GCA_018645005.1 Deltaproteobacteria bacterium
AAGGATGTTGCCAAATTTTTCCAGGGACGTGTTATTGACGGTAAGAAACGGTATGGGGTAGCGATCTTCACAGAAAGAGGTTCGGAAGGGATTACCATGGGTGTTACCTCCGCGATGTATGCTTGGGGGTTTCAATATCAGGACCCCGATAAGCCGTACCATATGGAAGGATATGTAAACAGCCAAAACGCTGTGGAAGCGTTGGAATTCTATAAGGACCTTTACGATTGCTGCACCCCCCCGGGTCATTCCGATGCTTATATGTCGGCGGACTTAGATGCATATACTTCCGGTCAGGTTGCCATGCAGATGAACTGGTATGCCTTTTTCCCCGGCATCAACAAAAATGAAAATGTCGGTTTTGGAAAAACCGGCTTCTTTTCCAACCCCGACCAATTGTCCCCCGGAGCAACGTTGGGCGGGCAGGGCATGTCGGTGATCTCTTATTCCGACAAGAAAGATTTGGCGCTTCAGTATATCAAATGGTTTGCCCAGCCCGAGGTTCAGAAAAAATGGTGGAAACTGGGTGGTTACTCATGTCATAAAGCGGTTCTTCTTGACCCTAAATTCGCACAATCACAGCCTTACGCACAGGGTTTTCTCGACTCGATGGAAAAAGTCAAAGACTTCTGGCAGGAACCCTTTTTCGTGGAATTGATGCTGCCCATGCAGAAACGTGTTCACGATTATGTGGTTGGCAACAAGGGTACTGCAAAAGAAGCCCTTGATAAACTCAAAGCTGACTGGGAAGAAGTTTTTATAGAAGAGGGAAAACTCAAGAAATAGACATTCTTTAAAGCACTCTCCATAACAGATATGGAATAGTCTATATTATATGTAGGCGCGGATTTGGCCGTACGTCAAACCATTGCGTGCGGCTGGAGCTGCGCCTACTTCGTTTCATCCAAAAATACAACAAACGGTAATATGCTAAAAAGAATCAATAAAAAACTGATAAACATGTCCGACCGCACCATGGCATGGCTGTTTACCCTTCCTACGATAATATTGTTGCTGTTCATCAATATTTACCCCCTTATCTGGACGGTTTATTTATCTTTCACAAACTATAAAGCCAATAGACGCGGCGTTGAGATTGCATGGGTTGGATTGAAGTGGTACGAAAAAATATTAACGAGCGAAGATGTATGGCTTAATTTGCAGGCCACTGCACATTTTTTGTTCTGGACCATTTTTTTTCAGGGCCTCCTCGGTCTCACTTTGGCGTTGCTGTTAAACAAAAAATTCAAAGGTCATGAAGTATTGACGACAATCGTTGTCTTGCCGATGATGCTTTCTCCGGCGGTCGTGGGTGTTTTTTGGAAATACATATACCAGCCTCAGGCAGGTCTCTTCAATCATATCGTGAACGCTATTCACAATTTTGGTGAATTTACGATGATTGGAAATGTCTCTCTGGCTCCCTGGAGTATTATTATCGTTGATACATGGATGTGGACGCCATTTGTCATGCTCATGTGTCTGGCCGGTTTACGGTCTATCCCTGATTATCTTTACGAAGCCGCGGAGGTAGATCGTGCCAATAAATGGCAGCAATTTATACATATCACCCTCCCTTCCGTACTGCCGTTTCTAATGCTGGCGGTATTGCTCAGAGGCATAGAGAATTTCAAGATGTTTGATCTGGTCAATGAACTGACAGGCGGCGGGCCCGGATCCATTACGGAGCTGGCTTCCATACACCTCAAGAGAGCGGCTTTTGAAAAATGGAGAACCGGCTATAGCTCTGCTTTTGCTGTCATCCTTTTTGTGACGGTACTGGGAGCAGGAAATATCTACGTGAAGCTTCTAAATAAACTAAAAGAGAAATAACACCACCATGTCAGCATCTCGAGATACAACCAGATCCCCATTGGAGCCCTCTGCAACCAGCCGGAGAATTGCTGCCTTTTTAATTATACTTTATGCATCCATAGCATTCATACCGATGGTATTGATTGTATCGACCGCGTTTAAGAGCGTTACCGATGCCATTTCATATCCGCCAAAGATAATTTCCGAGCCGTCGCTGGAAGGGTTCGTCAATTTGTTCACTCAGAGAACCCGGCAATCGGCCGAGTATCTGGAAACATTGCCCCCTCCCGAAACGTGGTATGAAGAAATTGTCCGCAAAAGACAGATGGTCATCGCCGGGCCTTCCCGATTTATTCAGCGGTTCGTCAATTCGATCATTATCGGTTTCGGCGCCACATTTTTTTCGGTGTTTTTTGGGACCATTGCGGCATATGCTTTTTCCAGGTTTCGAATACCCCTGAAAGACGATCTTCTATTTTTTGTCCTGTCAACACGCATGTTCCCTCCCATCGCAGCAGCGGTTCCGATCTTTTTAATGTA
>JABGPJ010000017.1 GCA_018645005.1 Deltaproteobacteria bacterium
TGAATATATGGTTAACATAAAACCTAATCCGGGTCACGGGATTTTGTTGGTTCCGGTGATAGTGGGGGGTGAAAAAACTGATAAATCATGTCGGCGTCTTTTTTCGATATCCCTTTAACCTGTTCGATATCTTCCATTTTGGCCTTTCTGAGAGCCGTCATATTTCTGAACTGCTGCAGCAATTTTTTTCGTTTCACCCCTCCGATCCCCGGAATTTCCTCCAAGCCGGATTTGAGACTGGTTTTGCCGTGTACTTTTCGAAAATAGCTGATGGCGAAACGGTGGGCTTCATCTCTGATGTTCTGTAGAAAAAAAAGAGTAGAGGAGTTTTTTCTCAAAGGGATAATATTTTTTCTACTCGGTTTGACAACATATTCAAAGTCCGTCTGCCCCTTCTCAACTCCTGCACTTTTTTCGCTTCTGCCTTTTGCCAGTCCGATCAGGTCTATTTTTTCCAGATCAACCCCTTTTTCCAGAAGTATTTTTATGGCGCTGGAAAGTTGCCCTTTCCCGCCATCGATCAGGATTAAATCGGGTTCGGGTTGATCCTGATCCTTCAGTTTCCGGTATCGTCTGCCGAGCACTTCTTCCATGGCTGCATAGTCATTCGCTCCCTGGACGGATTTGATCCGATACTTACGGTACTCCTTGCGACTGCTTTTATTCCCTTCCCAGACGACCATGGAGGCAACATTGTTTGTACCTGAAATGTTGGAGATATCGAAGCATTCAACCCTCTGAGGCAGATTTTTGAGTTTGAGGGTCTGCTGCACATCTTTCAGAATTCTCTCGTCCGCCCGGATAGCGTTCATTTTGACAGTCAGATTCTGCTCTCCGTTTTTTAAAGCCAGATCCAGCAGCGCTTTTTTTTCACCACGAAGTGGAATCAGGATTTTCGTTCGAGACTCCTTTTGTAATTGGCAAAATTCTTCAAACATGGCCGCATCATCATAAGCAAAAGGCAGTAGAATCTCACGGGGCACAAACCGATCTTCAGCCAGGTACAGACGGGAGAGTGCCGAACGGATAATTTCCTGGTCAGCGAACCGTTCAGCCTTTTTATAGAGGAAAAAGTCGTCACTCAGTAGTATGCCATTACGGATAAACAGCACCTGAACACCCGCAAAACCACCCGAGCGTATCAGGAATAGAACATCACGATCAGTTTTCTGTTTTGAAACAATCCGCTGTTTCTGCAGGGTGTGCCGGATGACTTTAATCTGATCTCTGACGGTCGCCGCCTCTTCAAACTGAAGACTTTGGGCCTGCTTCTCCATTTCGGCCTTCAGCCTATCGATCAGCTCCTCGTAGTTACCCTTGAGAAGCTGCATGACACTCTGCACAATGTGGTCGTACTTTTCCACCGATATCAGCTCCGCACATGGGGCGAAACATCGTTTTAGCTGGTGATTGAGACAGGGACGGTATGTTTTGGATCCATCCAGGACCATTTTGCTCTGGCGCAAAGGAAAATACTTTCTAATCACCCGCCAGGTTGCCCGGGTTTGAGTGACAGACACATAGGGGCCGAAATAGATGGAGCCGTCCTTAATGATTTCACGGACCAGGCTCAGACGGGGATATCTTTCCGCAACCGAAAGTTTGAAATAGGGATAGGATTTATCATCCTTCAGCTGAATATTGAACTTCGGTTTATGGGTCTTGATGAGTTTGTCTTCCAGAATGAGGGCTTCCGCCTCCGTGTGGGTGACAATCCATTCAACATCGGTAATATTGGGAATCAGGTTGACGATCCGGTAGTCGAACTGCTGGGATTCCAAGAAATAGCTGCGCACGCGCAACTTCAGATTTTTTGCCTTACCGATATAGATAATTTTTCCAACTTTGGAAATAAATCGGTATATCCCCGGCTGATCCGGCAATAGTGTCAGTTTTTCGGAAAGTTTGAGTGCTGTTTTTTCGAAGCTCATCGAATTGCTGCTGATGATTATTGAATCAAATCCTGAAGTTTTATTTTGTCTCAGTATTGTCCGGTTAGGTTTTTGCAGAAATCTGAATGATGAAACCTGGATCGAGCTTATAAGGATTTATTAGATTTTCCTAGTTTGGCGTAACGAAAATGAGCCTTGTTTGGGCGAGGCAGGCGAATCCTTGTGCTCAGAGACTGGTTTTATCATTCAGTTTTTGTTTAGCAATAACCTAACCGGACAATGCTGATTTTGTCTGGCTATTATACCAAATGGGCAGAGGGTTCGAAAACCCTAATCGTGCTGAAATGGTTTGTC
>JABGPJ010000133.1 GCA_018645005.1 Deltaproteobacteria bacterium
TTCTTTTAAATCCATTTTCAATACGATTTGATGAACTTTTTGTTTTCTGCCCAACGCCTGGCTCAGTTGCGGCCCACACTAAATTTGATTCGAAGCAGTAATTGACTGCAAAACATTGAGCAACAATGGGCCGCAAAACTGCGGGGGCCGTCAACTGTAGCCATTTGTTGTGCATTCTATAGCTTGTATAAATGCCATATTGACTGTTTTAGCTAAATAGCCTAATATGGACGAAACAGTCAATATGGAGATTAATATGCAAGTGACAGCAACTGAATTAAAAAACCGACTTGGTCAATATCTCGACGCAGCGGAAACAGACCCGGTGATTGTCGAAAAATCTGGCCGTGTAAAATCTGTACTTATCTCAAGTGCCATGTATGAAAAATTCCTTACTTATGAAGATGCTTTCTGGGCTGATAAAGCCAAACAAGCCGAAAAAGACGGCTATTTGGGAACAGAAGCCTCAGCAGATCTTCTGAAGGGGAATTGAACCTATGCATAAAATCGACATTACAAAATCAGCTGGAAAGTTTATTAAAAAGTTACCTCCCAAACAATATCGGCAGGTTGTCGGAACCATTCTTGGTCTGAGAGAAAACCCGACACCTCACGATTCAGAACAATTGAAAGGATCTCCTGAATATCAGCGTGTAGACATTGGCGAATATAGGATCGTCTATCGTTTTGATAAGGATACTGTGTACATCGCAGTTATCGGAAAACGTAATGATGACGAAGTATACAAGCGATTCAAACAGGGAAAATATTAATCATTTCAATTTTGATTCTCTCTAATCCTCAAATGTTGCACAACGCCTGCATCAGTTGCGGCTGCACTGATGCTGAATTCAAGATGATTTTTGTGGTTAAACATTGTACTGCCGCTAACCGAGGGCTATTGCCGTCAACTGAATGCATTTGTTGGAAAATAATTTTGACCAATCTCAATGAGTCAATAGTTTACATGCCAAGATGAATAATCATCAATTAGTATAAAATTATGATTTTCTATATCTGTAGTCTCAAGCCAAGATAGCCCTATCTCAAATATTTTTTTATCACTTTTTCTTCTTACTTTGGCTATTAGCTCATCAGTGCCGGGTATTGGCTCTTTGAACTCAATAAGTTCAAAGTCATCTGTATAGGAAGCTTTAATCTTTTTTAATTTTTCATACTCATTTTTATCCCATCCTCCTAAAATGTAGCGTTCCTCCCAGGGAAAATCCTCCATTCCGGTTAATGAACAAGGATACTTGATTGAGTTATTTAAATATTCAAGATACTTTAGTGCATTTTTAATGTTACGCTCACAGTCGTTTCCAAGGATTTTCAAAATTCTTTTGTTATGATCATCCATGATTTTTTATATCCTTTAGAATGACAACCAATACCATTCAGATGAGGTGTTTTTTGTTTCCAACGCCTGGCTAAGCCGCATTCATCGCCGCGCAGCGGCGGTGAATGTCGGTCTTGAGCCTTTTGTTCGAAAGCAGTAGCTTTCAAATTACACGTGAATAAAAAAATAAGGCAATATTAGCCATTTTTAATTTTGCTCGCATTTAGTCGTTTCTGGATATATGGCGAGACTGTCTAAAAGTTGATTAACAGATTTTTTGGGCATCGATTGTTGTAATACATCGCCAAACGCTGATTTTATAACCTGGAGATTCAATTGATATGTGTAATCAACAAACTTATCTGTAATATCTCCTGACAGAGTGTGATCGATATTTATTATCTTAACAGGAGTTAAACAAGAATAATCAAAAGATTTTAAATTAACATGGCTAATCTTCGGATTACTGAAGGTGTGAAAATGAATGGTGAGATTCTCGATATCATAAACAATGCTCCATTGTGTATATGCTGGATGCGAGACGTTACTTAAGATTTTGAAAGCATAGTCTATTGGCGACGTACTGGTTTTCTGATCATAGGATTGAATCATATTCGCCGCTCGGATGAAGCGGCCAATGGACCTTGATTTATCAGGTTCTGGAATTTTGTTACTTTTCCATCGGTCGATAGATTCTGCGTATGTGCTATTGGTAAGCGCTTTAACATGTAATTGCGTACCTTTGTAGTAAACCATCTTATTATCAATAAACTCAATCACTACACAAGCTTTAGACTTATCACAGACAAAAAAGTGCAGTTGATTTCCTATCGGTATATACTGAATTCTTATCTTCGAGTTACTTGACAATACGTCTTCAAGGCTACTCGAATTATCAAGTTGGTATTGTATCCATTGTGGCGACGTTATTTGCTCCCTTGAATCAGGGAAAGGTAATTTGGTATGATCGAGTGCCATTGATTCAACGACCAATCCGGTTTCATTCATACCTCCTAAAGGAAAATCACGACCAGAATCGCTAAAAGTCACGCTACCGTATTTAGATGTCCAAGTTAGTGTGTTTAAGTAAGCTTTCTTAGTGACTCCGCGCTTATTAACAACCACCAATCCGTCATCGTTTATCCAATCGAGGTTTCTACCAAATACAGAATTGTCAGCAGAAGCAATAAAGAATGTTGTACACGATTGTCCTACATTTGGCGTTAAGAAACATAAAATACAAATAGTAAGTACACCGACCAGATTGGTTTTCATATATTATTTCCGAAGAGATTTAAAAGAGACCTTTCCCATAGTTTCGAACAAGTTATTGTACAGTTCTTGATAACATTACAAATTTAATATTATCAAGAAAAAGTATTACGTTTCGAATACCCAAAACACTCCAAATATCTACTTTTGAAACGATTTGTTCCGATTGGAATCTGTTTATAACATCATGAAATCAAAACGTGAAATTTTTCTGTTTCAATCTCCTTTCCGCAATTTTGTCTCATGTTGTTCAGCCTAATGCAATAGAATAATTAGGTTATTTTGAGAATGCAGGGTTAAACCCCCACAATCCAGCGGATGTTTCTTGATCATGTCATCATTGGTGATGGCTACTTTACATTAGTCGATTAAGAGTCGAAGGATCTATTAATGTGTTCCACATCCGAAAATTATGAGTGGATTTTTGCAAAATATACTTATGATCTGATTTTTTTGTTTAAAATATAGCAGCCCAAATTCCAGCCCTAAATAGCCCACTTTATAGTGATATAAAAGTAACTTGTTTGGTCAAAATATTATTTTCCTCGGAAAGTCAAGAACGGCATTGGTTAACAAAGGAATTTACTCAATAATCCCACCTATTCACCTTAAGCGGCTGATCTATAGTAATATTTCGGCATTCCATTAAGCCTTTCGCTGCCTATTATCTTTCCTCGATTTTTAACATGTTTCGGATCAGGGAATAGCAACAGGTTAAAGCACCTGTGATTCGATCATAGCCCAAACTTGGGTTTTCTTCAGCAAATTGAACAATCAGTACTTCCAGCTCATGATTGATTCTCGGTCTTCCTACCTTTTTTCGAAATTTGGAACCATCGAACTTCTTCGCTACCAGTCTTCGAAACCATTCCAGGATTGTTTCCGGGCTCACAATGCAAGCAGTTTCCTTCAAAACTTTGAGTCCAATTCGTTTTCCGATTTTCGCCAACCTTATTTTTTCACTATCATTAAAACGGAGAGGCTTCTTTATCTTTGATTTTAGGATTTCATTTTCAGCCGCTAGATATTCATTTCTTAACAGAATTTCTTCTTCCACACCACCACTCACCAAAGCCAATGCCTTAATAGTTTCGATTTTTTCTCAAATTTTATTTCAAAAACAAAATGATCAGAATATAGATGAAAATCTATCAAAACCATATACTTGAGGCAATATTGAAGGAGATCGATGGCTTTTTGACCATATTTCAAGCTTAGATCCTTTGTTGATAAGGGATTAAGTCGGAAATAATATTTTGGCCATACAAGGGTTGCGATACCCATATTCCCTGTCTACGCTCCTATCCTCTTGAACATCTTTCTTATTTAGGCTAGGTTACTCGTTGCAATCCCTTAAACCGGTCATTTTTCATAGACTGCAGAATTTAAATAAGTTCAGATTATTTTTCCGATGAGTCAGATAGAGTCCGCCAAACCGCAGTCACTCTCAATAGCCGATGCGGTTTCATATGCCTACAATGCCGACATGCTACTGAATGTCAGCCGAGAGGATATCGTTTTTGTAACCGGTATTCACACTTCTCTTGAAATTGATCGGACCTATTCAATGACATATTCCGACCTGGAAAATATCTTTGATATCGTTAGTGAAGTTTCCTCAGGAAACCGTGAAACTATCCGGCTGCTTTCGCTCGCAAAAAGGTGCGGAGATTAACTCTTATTAGTTCTGAACAGATACTAAAATTCTATCATTCAGTGCATATTGTAAATTCCGATTTCACTTAACTGCACACACGAAATGTAATGGCAACAGACCAAATTACTGCAGTCTCCGCTCAAAGCTTTATAAAAAAAGTGGTGGAATTCGGGATTCCGAAAAGTAGTCTCTTGTCGGATACCGGACTTGGAGATATTTCGATCGAAGATTCAAACGCCAGGATCTCCTTCACCCAGTACGTAGATATTGTTAAAAGAGGCTTGTCCCTGACGCAGCAACCCGAATTGGGATTTAAATTTGGTCTCGATATTGTTTTAGGCGAGCTGGGCGATTACGGCTACGCTTTGATGGCCAGCGAGACGCTGGCCGATGCGCTCAGAATCGGTTCCCGCTATGTAAAACTGACCGGGCAACCGTTTTCGGTACTGGTTGAAGAAGCGGAAGATTATTGGACACTCAGATTCTTTCCCTTGTGCTCCAATATTAAAGACGATGTCTGGAGCTTCATGATTGAGGCGTTTTTGCTGTCTGTTCTCTATAATCTATCCTTCTTAGCAAATAAATCGGTGCGAATATCGAATCTGAAGACGACATATGCCGAACCGTCTTATTCTCCACTATACGAACAGTTTTTTCACTGTTCCCCGGATTTTGGCGCCTCTGAAACCCAGGTGCAGATTCCCACGGAAACCACTCAATTGCCGATTTTGACGGCCAATACGGATATGGCTGAATATTTCACAAAACAATGCGATGCGGCGCTTTTTGAGTTGGAGCAATCGGACCCTTTCGTTGACAGCATCAGACGATTAATTATCGATTCACATCCTTCCTTTCCAAAATTCGAGGAAATCGCCTACTGGATGGATATTAGCCCGCGAACGCTGCATCGTCGGTTAAAAGACCGAAAAACAACTTTTCGACAAATATCCGACGATATTCGACTTCAACGGGCCACAAGTTATCTTAAGAATACAGCCAATAATATCAATCAAATTTCCGATTTATTGGGATTCATGGAAACAAACTCGTTCTGCCGATGGTTTAGAAAAAAAACCGGTGTCAGTGCGTCATATTTTCGAAAAAACGACCAAGTTTGAACCGCTTTCGGTCGCTTGAACTATCCCCATTACCCAGATAAGGGCATCTTTCTAGTGCTTTTCCCCGCAAGTATCGTTTTAATCCCATTTTCCCATCGTTGTGTCTCGATATGGCGGTAAATGTTCAAAAATGGCGGAAATTGATATAGCGGAACATTGGCCTCCTCTCTAGTATACTGCCATCGTTATTCCCAATAAAAGAATCCCCGCCGCAAGCGGCGGGGTATTATACCCAAGCTACGCAATAAATTCTGTCCATAATGATAGTTACCTGATCAATCTTGTGGTATTTATTACGACCTTGAGAACATCTTTTGATACGGTACGTGCAATCATAGGGTTTTCACCGGATTGACAATTAAAACCCGGTATTTTGTTAGCCGGTGGAAAAATGGGAAAATCGAATCTTACAAACACGGAACCGGTGCAGGACAGAGACCCCCGGATATTCTATGGATGGTGGATCGTAGCCGCCTGTGCCACGATCGGGCTTCTGACAAATACGGCCCGATCTTCTTTCACCACGTGGCTTCCTTATTTACTGGGATATCTTGTAAGTGCAACCAGAACCAAAGTGGGTTTCGGTATGATATTGTTGTCCTGGATAGCCTCGATCACCTGCGTGATATCTTTGGTCCTGTTGTTTTTTACCAATCAAAAACCGTTGCGAAAGCCTTCTTCGCGAATCGAAGAAGCGACCGTTTCTTTAAATTTTCCTGGGTATTCTCCTGAATCAATCAGTTCCTCATCCGAAAAGTAAATAAGGATGTGAGCGTTCCGGTTGACAACATTAAATCGAATGTAAAGCGGGGGTAAAAAAATGGCAGAATAAGTTCAAAGATGGCGGAAGTTGATATGGCGAAACATAAAAATCTGCTTTAGCATTCCACAATCACTATGCGGGTTGAAGAATCCGGTTTTTCACAAGACCGGTTCTTTGTTAAAGTCGGGACAATTTATAACATAGGAATCAATGTCATTAATTTAAGCTAATAATCCCGTGTCTGTTATGAAGCTGTTTCAATTGCGGATACGTTTCAAGATCATCTAAGAACCTCCTCCAAGCATTTGAAACAGCTTCATAACAGACACTCTGACATCCATAAGTTAATGACATTGACTGTTACCTTACCATCCAGATCGACAAATGCCCAAAACACAACGCAGCCCTGAAAAGATACACAATATCCGAGAGGATATCATGCACGAGGCTCTAGAAACGATAACAAAAGACGACTTTGACAATTTTTCCATGCAGAAACTGGCCGATTGACTTGGAATCGCGGCCAAAACGATATTAATGGAGGGTTATTTAATGGAAGCATTTCAAAAAGCGTATGACACCATCATTGTCGGTTCAGGTCCGGGTGGAGCCACTGTTGCAAAAGAGTTGTCAAAAAAGGGCCAGAAGGTCCTGATACTGGAGTGGGGAAACAATGCGCCAATAAAGGGGACCGCACCGCAGGCGTTCGGAATGGTTGGCATTCCTGGAAAGAATCTTCTAACCACCGACCTGGGTAGATTAAATATGCTGATGAGGGGCACAACAACCGGCGGCAGTTCCGTGTTCTACTGTGCTACTGCGTTTGATCCCCCCTTCGAGATGTTGGAATCTCATGGAATCAACATTCGAGCTGAGATTGACGAGCTTAAAAATGAGATTCCGATTGACCCCCTCAAGAATGATCTGATAGGACCCATGGCAGAGCGTATAGCGTCAAGTGCCTTGGAATTGGGCTACGACTGGCAGCAGCTCAATAAATTCATCTACCAGGATAAATGCAAACCCAACTGCTGGATGTGTTCCTTGGGCTGTCCTCATGGTGCCAAGTGGACTGCACGTAATTTTGTTGAAGAAGCGATTGAGCACGGTGCAACCCTGGTAAATGGGGCCAAGGTCCAATCAGTCATTATCGATGGGAACAAGGCAGTCGGTGTGAAGGTTAAAATAAAGAGACGAACATACAAGCTGGAGGCCCCAACAACGATACTGGGGGCTGGTGGAATTGGATCAGCTGAGATCCTGAGAAACAGTGGAATGAAAGATGTGGGTTATGATCTTTTTGTTGACCCGCTGATCATCGTTCAGGGGAAGGCCAGCGATGTCAAAAAAGGAAAAGAACCGCAGATGCAGTACGGGTGGCATGTAGCAAATGAATATGTCATGACGGATTTTGCTATGCCGAAAAACCCAAAGCTTTCAATTATGGTCAAAATAAAGGATGAACTCGGCGGACGCATCACCGACAAAGGTGGCTGCAAAAAAAGGCTGTCCGAGAATGATAATAAAAAACTGGAGAAGGGATACGATCACGCAAAAAAGATCCTGAAAAACGCCGGTGTCAAAAAGATTAATAAAAGCATTGTCTTTGCGGCTCACCCGGGAGGAAGCGTAAAAGTTGGCGACTTTCTCGATTCGGACCTGAAGGCGAAGCTAGACAATCTCTATGTTTGTGACTGTTCCGTGGTTCCAGAAGCCTGGGGGTTGCCACCGACACTCACCATTCTCGGGCTCGGGATTCGGCTGGCCAGGCATTTGCTGAAAGTAGAGACTCCGAGCCAGGAGAAGCTCCAAAGCGCACCGAACTGAACACAGCAAAATATTAAAACCGGATTCTGGCAGGAAAAATATTTTCAAAATGCACGAGAAAAAAAACTGTCAAAACATATATTGAGTTCATAGATCTGATTTGCATTGAACCTAGATCCTATGCAAATAAATTAAGGGTCGGCTCAAAAATTACTCAAGTGTTTCTCATTAACGTTAAAGAAACACGTTGCTGTGGCATTCTGTTGGCAAAATGTCCGGCTTTTAGGACTTTTACAAACAGATTAAGTGAAGTTATATTTTAACGATCCCTATGCGGACAGCTTAGGCCAAGTTATTTTTGTGCGATCCCTGAGAATAAAATCAAAACTTTTTTGGAGACGTAAACATGATTGTTGCAGGATGCGATGTTGGATCGCTCAGTGCGGAAGCTGTCATTTTAAACAACGAATCGATTGTTGCTTATGATATTATCAGGGTTCGGCCAAGACCAGAGCAGTCTGCCGAAGATGTCATGGGGACGGCTCTTTCAAAGTCCGGTTTATCCTATGACGACATCGATTTTTGCGTCAGCACGGGTTATGGCAGGGAAAACATTCCCTTCGCTCAGGGCAATGTGTCGGAGATATCCTGCCACGGCAAGGGGGCACAATGGCTGATTCCATCCGTCAGGACCATCATTGATGTAGGCGGACAGGACTGCAAAGCTATTACTGTTGACGAGAACGGTGATCTTGTCAATTTTCTGATGAACGACAAATGTGCGTCAGGGACCGGCAGGTTCCTGGAGGGCGTTAGCAAAACTCTGGGTATCAGTCTTGAGGAACTTGCCGCCCTGTCATTAAAAGGGGAAAAGGAGCTTCTCATTACCAGTGTCTGCAGCGTTTTTGCGGAAACCGAAGCCTTGTCTCTGATTAATGAAGGGGAAACTTTGTCTGATGTTGCGGCAGGCATTAGTCTGGCGATGGCCAAAAGGATAAACAGCCTGGTTAAACGAATTGGTATCAAAAACGATGTCTGCTTCACCGGCGGGGTAGCCAAGAATCCCGGCGTAGTGAAAGCCATTGAGAAAATTTTAGACGTCAACGTGATTAATCTGCCGGAAGATCCGCAGATCATTGGGGCGCTGGGTGCTGCCTTGTTTGCACGGGAAAGAGCAGCATAAATTAACTTTCCATGGAGAGGGAATGATGGATGAATCAGAAGTAATGAAGATATTTGAAGAAGTGGCCGGAGCCCTTCTGAATCCACACATTGACCAGTGGAAAAAACAGGGAAAGAAGGTCATCGGTTACAACTGCAGCTATTTTCCCGAGGAGATTGCACTGGCGGCGGACATGATCACTTTCAAGATCAGGGGGACCGGATGTACGGAAACCAGCCTGGCGGATTCTTTCCTCGGGCGGACGAACTGCAGCTTTACTCGTTCCAGCCTTGAGAACCTGTTGCAGGGGCGATATGACTTCCTCGACGGCGCCATATTTACCTATAGCTGCGATCATATGTGCGCAGCCCATAATAACTGGGCTGCGCAGGGAAAGTTGCCCCTCATCGAAAACATTATCGGTGTCCCCCATACCCAAACAGAACATGGGCGAAAATGGATCAAGGAAGAATTCAGTAAGATCAAAGAGAAATTTGAAGAGCACTTTGACGTGAAAATTACCGATGATAAACTGCGGGAAGCTATAACCACGTCGAATGAAACCCACAGCCTTCAGAAGCGCTTGTATGCACTCAGGAATAAAGATCAACCGCCGATTACGGGCAGCCAGGTCCTCAGTGTCCAGGTTGCCGAAAGTTCAATGCCCAGGGATGAATATAACCGGCAATTAAAAACGCTCCTGGAAGAGCTTGAGAACAAAGACGGGGTTCCGGAATTTTCTCACCGGTTGATGGTGTCCGGTAGTGTAATCGACGATCCGGCCATGTTAAATATTATTGAGGAAACCGGCGCGATGGTGGTTGCGGACGCCTTCTGTTTTGGGGCGGGCAAGGCGCTTCGGGATCCGATCAAAGAGAAAGATGATCCCCTGGATGCAATTGTCGAGAAGTACTATAGCCAGATAATCTGCCCGCGAATGTTCGACGGATATCCGGAAAGACTATCGTTTATGCTGGATGTGGCAAAACAGGCTAATGTAGAGGGCCTGGTCCTGCAGAACATATTCAATTGTGATCTGCACGGCATTGATAATGTGATGCTGGAGACAGACTTTGAAGAAAACGGCATCCCGGTTCTGATATTGGAGAGGGAGTATAACCTTCTTGCCGATGCCGGCAGAATCAGAACACGGGTTCAGGCCTTTTTAGAACAAATCAGGAGGTGACAAAATGACTGAACAATCGACGCTCGCAAAGTTTATGCCGGACACATTTAAGAAAACGAAAATAATAGATAAGTTCGTACCGGCATCATTACCATCATTTGTAAAGTATTTTTTGAGTCAAAAGGTTGAAATCACGATCCCGTTTTTGAAGCTGTACAATGCCTTTTTTGCAAATTATAAGGAAGGATTCGATGGCAAGAAAAAAACGATTTTGTACCCGTTTTGTTTTCCGCAGGAAATTCTTCGCGCCATGGATCTTGTGCCCTTCAATATTGAAGTTATGAGTTCATTAGCGTCCCAGGCCCCCATGGACAAGTATCCGGAAAATATCTTTAAATATCTGGATTCCGGTTATGAAAAAGGCCTGCCGGGAACGCTTTGCTCCGGCCAGTTGGGTGGTGCGGGTGCCCTGCTGACCGGAGACTGGCCCAAGCCGGATATGGTCTTGTCGGCCGCCCCGGGATTTTGCGACGTGAACTCAAAAATTATGGAATTTACAGCCCGGACTTTGAAGGTCCCCCTCCTAAACGTGGAACTGTCCCCCTACAACGACCAACGGGCCGCGGATTTTTACAAGGCCGGTTTGTACGATCTGATTAAGAATATTGAAGAACTCACTGGGACCAGACTGGATGTGGACAGGCTCAGAGAAACGATTGATATTAGTAACCGGGGGGTCGAGCTGTCAGATGAGATCACAGCGCTCCAGACGGTGGTTCCAAGCCCAGTCCCGAACGACTGGATAGGGCTCAACACTGCCTTAAGATTGTTCATGAACGGTATGCCCGAAGTTATTCCAGTATACGAAGCCATTTTGGCTTCCAGTAAGAAAAAGTATAAAAAGGGGAAGGCAGCAATTCCCAATGAAAAGCACCGGATGTTGATAATATACACATCCATCTATTTTGAAGAGACATTCAACGACTGGCTGGCGGAACAAGGCGTGTCGGTGATTGTCGACCTCCTGTCTTACTTCCCCTTGCAGCCCATCGATACAACGAATCTCGATACCATGCTGGAAGGCATTTCGAAGGAGGCCATGAACTATCCCATGGCCAGGCAGATGAAACTTCCCCTTGACGACGCCGACTCCTGGTCCGAAGACATGGTCCATTTGGCAAAAAAATTTAAGGCGACTTGCGCCTATTTTTCTGGCAATCCAGCCTGCAAACGCGCTAACGGTTCGATAAGGCTGGCGGCCGACCGGATCAAGAATGAAGTGGGCATTCCTATTTTATATACAGAAGCGGACAGCTGGGACCAACGGGTAATGGGTCTGCCAGACATAAAGGAAAGCGTGGTGGAATTTCTGGAGACAATATCATGATAGTTGCCGGCTGCGATGTGGGCACGATGACGACAAAGGCGGTCATCGTCAAAAAAAATTCCATTCTAGCATACGACGTTGTCAGAACCAATGCAAAACCGGAAGAGGCGGCAAAACAAGCCTTGGACAACGCCCTGAAAAAAGCAAGGCTTTCCGCCAGGAAAATAAAATATTCTGTGTGTACGGGATGGGGAAGAAAAAAAGTCACCTTTGTCAACAAGGCCTCACCCGAAGTTCCCTGCTTCGTGCGAGGGGTACGATGGTTTTTGCCGACGGTCAGAAGCATCATTGACGTGGGTGCACAAACCAGCAATATCGTTGTCCTCAACGAACAGGGGAAGGTGAGGGACAGCATCGCCAACGATCGCTGTGCGGCGGGTACCGGAAAATTTATTGAAATCATGGCCGAAGCCCTTGAGTTGGACATCAACGAAGTGGGTCCGGAATCCCTGCGAGCCAAAAAAAATATTAGTATCAGTAATCAATGTGTCGTATTTGCTGAAAGTGAAATGGTCAGCCATGTCAACAAGGGGGAAGAGGTGGCTGATATTGCCGGCAGCATCCATCAGTCCATCGTTAACCGGTTAGTCAGCATGGGAAACCGGGCCGGCCTGATTGAAGATATTTGCATCACCGGTGGCGTAGCTAAAAACAGCGGGATCGTCAAGAGACTGGCTGATTCACTGAACGTTAAAATTCTCCAGATACCTGAGGATTCGCAAATCGTCAGCGCGTTAGGGGCTGCCGTAATTGCAATGGAAAACCGAAAATAAGGATTATGATTTGGAAATATTTAACGAAGACATCGTCGATCTGAGGAATTTCATCGAATCGAAAGAAAATGAGGGCCGTAAGGTCAGGCTACTGGATTCCGAGGATGGCGACCGGCGTCTGTCGACGTTTTTGAAGAAGGACGAGGCGTCCATTGTGTTTATCGAAGATACATGGCTTGAACTAGGCAACCCCAAAAAATTTTCGACCGCCCCGGTCCTTGTAACTGATAATCTCGACCTGGTCAATGACGGCAATGTCACCCTGATCGGGCCGGATATATCCGAAACCCGGGGAAGCCTTCCATTTGCTCAAATCCTGTTGTTGGCATCGGACAGCCTCCAGGACGAGGCTTATACAAAGCTCAATTCGTTTCAGTACGAACTGGAATTAAAAGGGTATATGATTAAGGCGATGCCCTCGTCATTGCTGATATGGAGCCGGGTGAGCAACGATAACGCCCGTAACGGATTTTCGTTCGAAATACTTGGAAAGACGATCATAAACAATTACAAATCAAAGTTTGATATCCCTTTTGTTGAGATTATTTTCATCACTTCATCGAAAGAAGATGTGGAACAGCTTAAGGACTTACACTATAAAGTGAAACGGATTGTCGGTGCCATGACAAAAATGTTGGAGGAGATGCATTTCGATTGCTCCTCCTGTGAGTATCTGGATGTCTGCGGCGATGTCCGCCAGCTGAGCGCGTTAAGGAAAAAACTAATAAAAAAGAAGCAGGGAGGCAATTCATGAGAGATACCATTACCATCGCCATGTGCGGAAAAGGCGGTGTGGGGAAAACGACCACCGCCGCCTTAATGGTAAAAACCTTGGCGGAGAGAGGTGATAAGAAGATACTGGCCATTGACGCCGATCCGGCGATCGGTCTTTCCTATGCCCTGGGCATAAATGTCGATAAAACAGTGGATGATGTTCGCAACAATTTGATCCAAAAGGTCAAAGAGAAAAAGATTGGAGACAGGGATGATACGCTCCGTATGCTCGATTACGAGCTTTTCGATGTTCTGGTGGAGCAGGGCAAATTCTCGTTGCTTGCCATCGGCCGCCCCGAAGGGGAAGGGTGCTACTGCGAAGTAAATACGCTGCTTAAAGATATTATCGAGTCACTTTCCTCAAATTTTGATGTGATTATCATAGACGGCGAAGCCGGGATCGAGCAGATCAACCGGCGCGTAATGAAGATTGTCGACCACCTGGTCCTTGTCTCGGATACATCTTCCAAAGGCTTGAACGTCGCAAAAGTCATCAAAAAAGTGGCCCATGACAATCAAGTGGTGGACTACAAAAGTACCGGCCTTCTGCTCAACCGGATCAGAGATGAAGAGGAAGTAAACACGATTATGAAGCAGCAGGACATTGATCTGTTTGGTTGGATACCCGAAGATGAGCTGATCCGTGAATATGATTTTAGTGGAAAATCCTATCTCGACTTTCCCGAGACATCCCCCATCGGCAAGGTGGTTCAAGATATACTTGATTCGTTCATCATAAATGGAGGGGCAGCAATGTCCGGTTAAGGGTTGGCTCAAAAATTACTCAAGTGTTTTCCCCATTAACGGAAAAGGAAACACGTTGACTTGGCATTCTGTCTGCAAAATGTCCAGTCTTTACGGGACTTTTGCGGACAGATTATGCCAAGTTATTTTTGTACGATCCCTAAGAAATTATTGGTGCCATAGACAGAGTCGGCCTGGACAATTTTCTTGAAGATGTACCATTTCTATGAAAATGAAGGCCATTTATACTCCATAACTACCAAGACGGACACCCCGGAGATTGTGTGGATACGCGTTGATATAGTTGGGCACGAAAAATCTTTACCGACAGATTTTTCTACTCCCCACAGGATTAATGACGTCAGTTGTGAAAAAATCACATGCAGCTATGACATCCTGATGGCTCTTGATGAATTTCGACCAAGATGTATCTTGCGAACGATTTGGAACCAGGGGAATTCCGTTTTTCTTCAGTATATTCCCCACGGTTTGATCACTCACTTCATA
>JABGPJ010000008.1 GCA_018645005.1 Deltaproteobacteria bacterium
CTGATTTCAGGCCGTGAATGCCAAATTTGAGCAGGTCCATCCCGGTAAGTTTTTTATCGGGAAAATGTCTGTAAAAAGTATGGGCTGCAGGGTTAAGTAGAGAAGCCGCTTGAGCGGTAACTGGCGTCTCTTGATCATCAACAGGATCGTACATCTTATATGTTGTCGATGTGACCGGTATGATAGCAACCGGTCTATTTTCTTTCTCTTTGAAAGCTAAGATCGGTCCACCAATGTCGGTCTTCCACCACTCTCCCTTCAGGATTACTGTTCTTGACCTTACTCTGGAGGCGTCAAGAATGGATCTTAAGGGATCCGGAACCTTCACTCCTCTAATCAGGTCAGGATGAGGTTTCATTTCAATGCCAATTGTTTTGCCAACAAGCTGACATACCCTGAACAGGGGATCGTCAATCTCTCCAAAAGGTATCCTTGCAGTACCTATTCTCAGGATTTCCGAAAGCCTGGTAATAGCGGACTTCATATAAAACCGGTCATTCTCAGATCTGTTTTTTAAGCGAGTTTTTTCTATCTCCTCTGTTTGTTTCAGATTTAATGCAACACAATCTATTACGATTTTATGGAATTGATCAAGGCTCTTCCAGGCAGTGTTCTCTTTAATAAATATCGGTGTCTCTATAATGCAAATCCTGCTCTTTGCAGCTGCACGCAGCCAGGAAAGAGTGGATATCGGGAAAAAGGAGTCTGCAGGTTTTAATAATAGAGTCTCCTGGCCAATAAAATTCATCTCTCCCTCAATCAATTTTATCCAGACTATTCCGTCTTCAGCAGATGAGGTTTGAGCCTCATCCATGCAAACCTCATCTGCTGAAGACAGGTACTTACGGTTTGTTGGAAAATCTCCGGTGATTATTCCGGAAGAGATCACTGAAACCCAGCTGTCCATCAAACCTGCAATCTCCACGGTAAATTCACTTTTTAACGATAGGGCTTTTAGTCTCTCCTTATCCAGCTTCAACAACCTGGTACCGCTACCCGGGCTGGCCAGTAATTTAAATTCTTTGCCGTGTTTGTTGCAATCGATACCAAACAGAGTCTGTCCTGCTTCGGCACGAAAGAGATGGTTGCGAGATCCTACCTGTTTGCCATCCACGGACTTGACAACAAAAATATCAACCACACCTGAATGTACAATCCAGACGCTCTCTTCGTCATCCAGTATGAAAGGCTTATTGCCTTCCAGCTCCAGAAGGGTTCCTTCATTTAATAAAATATTTTTTTCGTTTTCCATAATAAAGCAGATGTTCGTCCTATAAAAAATTACATTTTAATCATTCTTGAGTAATGGCCTTCAACATCTTTCATTTCATCATGTGTGCCTCGCTGCACAACCTTGCCCTTTTCAAGAACAATGATTTCGTCACAGTCCCTGATTGTGCTCAAACGATGCGCAACTATTAAGCATGTGCATCCACGTTTTCTGAAACTGTTATCCACAATATTTTCAGTGTTCGGGTCCAGTGCGCTGGTGGCCTCATCCAGGATGAGTATTTTCGGGTTTATGGTTAATGCTCTGGCTATTTCCATACGCTGCCTCTGCCCACCGCTGAAATTGCTGCCTCCCTCATTCAGCATATGGTCGTATCCTCCATGTCTTGCTGCTATGTCATAATGGATACACGCATCTTTAGCCGCCTGAACCAGGCTGGATTCAGGTATGGTTGTATCCCACATAGTAAGATTGTCTCGTATAGTTCCCTCAAACATGGAAATATCCTGATCTACCATGGCAAAGGAGTTAGTCATTATAGATCTTGGAATTTCAGTCCGGGGTTTGCCGTCAAATAATATTTCACCATCCCATGGCCCATACAATCCGCTGATAAGTTTTGCGGCAGTGGATTTTCCACTGCCGGAGCCTCCTACCAGAGCTATGCGGTCGCCTGGTTTCATGGAAATGCTGAAATTTTCTAGAAGAGGGGGGGCAAGCCGGCTGTATCCGAATGTGATATTCTTGAGCTCCAGATAACCTTCCAGCTTTGCAGGCATATCTGGAGTTTCTACTATAGCAGGTCCGGAAAACTGTTCATCAACCTTATGGTTAAGAACGTCATCCAGCTTGTTCATATCTCCTTCCGCATCCTGGATATCGCGTCCCAATCCGACCAGATCGTTGATTGGAGATGTTACACTTCCCATGAGACTTTGAAAGGCAATCAGCATACCCATTGTTAAGTCTCCGTTCATTACCCTCATTCCACCTAAAGAGAGGATTGCAA
>JABGPJ010000007.1 GCA_018645005.1 Deltaproteobacteria bacterium
CATCTATCGAATTTATTCCATGACAAAGCCGTTGACATCCACGGCAATCATGATGCTGTTTGAAGAAGGTAAATTGCTGCTCTCCGATCCGGTGGCCAAGTATATCCCTGAATTCAAAGAGATGCAGGTAACCTCGTTTAAAAAGGACGCGTCCGGCAAGGAAATCCTGGAGAAAGCTAAATCGCCCATTACCATTCAACAACTGTTGACCCACACCTCGGGGTTGATATACTTTTTTTATGTTCCAAATGAATTCAGGAAACCGCATCTGGCAGCTGCTTACGGGGGTAAAACCATCGCTCAGGTTGCTAAGAAAACAGCCACACTGCCCTTGGCATATCAACCCGGCACCAAATATCTGTACAGTAACTCTTTTAGTATCCTGGGTAGAGTGGTTGAGGTGGCATCGGGCATGTCGTTCGATCAATACCTGGAAAAAAGTCTCTTTCAGCCGCTGGGGATGGTGGATACAGGATTTAACGTCAAGAAATCAAAATTGAACCGCTTGATTTACCAAGGCCCCAAAGCCGTTTTCGCACAGGACTTTTCCAAACCTGTCACAATGTTTGAAGGTGGCGGTGGCGCGGTATCAACTACCATGGATTATGCACGATTTGCCATCATGCTGCTCAACGGTGGAAAACTGGACGGGAAACAGTTGTTGAGCCCCAAGACCGTAGCATACATGTCCTCGGATCACCTGGGACCGCTTTACAATCCAGGCGGGCTGGGCTATCTGCCAGGGCCCGGTTATGGCAGCGGATTCGGGTTTTACGTTCGCACACATGCCGGTACATCGTCTTTTCTTGGAAACGTGGGTGAATTTTTTAAAGGAGGAGCCCATGGTACCGTTTTCTGGGTCGACCCCAAAGAAGAACTGGCTGCGGTCGCCATGACGGCAAGTTTCGCCCAGCGAAATTACTTCAGATGGTTACTAAAAAACCTGATCTATCAGGCTATTGTAGATTAAAAGCACCCTTACCGCGTTACGTTAAAACAACCAAGGTCATTCAGACAATCAAATTGATGATAATTAATTTCTGGATGACCACGGTTTTCTTATTTACAGATCCCAATGGGCATCACTTTTTTGGAGAATTATCTACAATTGCTGATATTAAATGTTCATAGTTTGAACGGAAGGAGAGATTTTGTCGCAAATTTTTTTCTGACTGTCGCGAACATGGGAAGAAATGAAGGAACCAAATCCCCTTATTTCAACTCTGTCACCTACTGCTAATGATTCTTTGATAGAATTGAAAAACAGATTTACTGTGTCCCGGGCTAAATCCGTTTTGACTTTAGGCTAGTTTTTCTTCAGTGAATACATCCATTTCTTCTGTCAGTCTTTCAATTAGAGCAGATTTTTTGAGTTTCATTTTTTTCCTTTCCTCACGTTGGAATTTTGCCTCTAAGCTCTGCTCTCGGTATTGCACCATCTCCATTAGTTCACTGCCGGTTATGAACTTGTCACCTTCTTCTTTTTGAACCTGTTTGTAAAAATCGCATAACCTGTTGTTATTTCCAGATCTAAAATTGATTAATGATCATGGAAAAATCAAATGTCGAAAACGGCTTAATGGCAGTCTGAAATATTTTTATAGGCCAGCAGCTTGAAGGGAAGCAGGTGGAGTTTTCGGCTGAATTTTCTTGTCAAGCCGCTCCACTCTTATCTTTCCAGGAGAAATATTTTTTTGGCCTTACAGGGTCTCCTGCTGAAGTTTACCATCATCCCCAAACACCCTGGGCGGCTGAATTTGTTGGAGGCGCAAATTTTCTTACGGCAGAAGCTGATAAATCCTCTATCTTGTCAGAATTGGGTTGCTTTCAAAACAATATGGATTGCCAATCGGGATCCTGTTTCCAAATGGTGCGTCCGGAAAACCTTTTGATTCAAAAGGCAGAATTGAGTCAATATACCGGCACCATCCAATGCATAAATTTCATTGGAGACAGAGAAGTGCTAACCATTCGCTTGAAATCTGGCAACAGCCTGATGGCCTATGTGGATTCCGGGCAAAACTGGTCGATTTCAGAACCGGTCACAGTGTATCCCAAGCAGTATCATCTGTTTCCTTGTGTGGAAAATCCAAATTAAATGTCAACCGGGCAATATTAATAATATTGGTATGTATTCTACGGAGTCATAATTGATCATCAAATCCAATAATTACTTATTAAAAATAATTATCCTTACCAGTTTAGCACTAATTGCATTTGCAG
>JABGPJ010000006.1 GCA_018645005.1 Deltaproteobacteria bacterium
AATATACTTTCTGGACTTTTTGTCTGCTTACTCTCATGATCGGCTCGGGCACATTCCTTGGAGCTTATTTAATGGGAGAACGGAGTGTTTTAAACTTCCTGATAATGATACTGCCAGCCGAACTTATTGGGAACTCCATGGCCGCAGTGATTTATAAGAGAGCAACAAAAATTAACGAACGGTTGAAAGTGGTTCAAGAAAAATTTGGCGAGCAAAGATAGCTTGTTTTTTCACGATGTCATAACGACTTACCTCAGTGTTATGCCTTGGTTACCCACCTAGATGTCTCGGCTTGAAGCCCTTAGAATTCCCTTTTCCAATCCTGTCTTGAATCACTCCGGTTCATAGGTCTGATAAAATCCGAATATCGTCTGCCTGGTGAATACCAATGCGGAGGCTTGTGGAATTAAATAACTCCGTGACAACTAACCAGGAAGAGTCAGCACTCATAGATTCATCTTATCCTTCCTTTTTCTCACCCTACCCGCAAAATTCTACGTCTAATCATTTTTTTAAACAGCTTTACCTTTTGCCTGGCTATCTTGAAATCAGTTAATTGGGAAAACGTTCTTGCAGAAACAGTCCAGATTACAAAGTGTATTTTAATTTCGAGGGAATAACATGGAAATAGAAGAACAAATGCGGACAGGTAGAATGGGTATGTTGCTGGCGAAGTTCTCGATCCCGGCAATTATTGGAATGTTTTTTACCAGCCTGTACAATATGGCGGATATGATTTTTGTTGGTAAAGGAGTGGGGTCTGATGGACTCGCTGTATTAACAGTCTGCTTTCCGTTCATGATCATGACAATGGGCTTCGGCATCCTGGTTAGCGGTGGAGGCGCCTCGCTTCTCTCCAGGGCTCTGGGCGCGAAGGATCGAGAGACGGCTAATACTACAGTTTCGAATGCCACCGTGTTGTCATTGTTAATTGGTATCATTCTCACCATTGGAGCCCTTGTTTTTATGGATCCCCTGTTGCGTTCGATGGGATCTTCAGAGAGACTCCTTCCGATGACCAGGGGGTATTTTCTATACAGCTTAATTGGAAATGTCATTTTTCCGCTGGTCATCTGCCTGATTTATCTGCTCCAGGCGGGGGGAAGACCGAAAGCCTCGATGGCGACAATGGTTTCCGGTTGTCTGTTGAATCTGGTTCTTGATCCCCTTTTTATTTTCGGATTCAACATGGGTGTTGATGGAGCAGCTCTGGCAACCAGTTTTTCGCAAGGGCTTTCTTTGTTGACCGGGTTGAGCTTTCTTCTCCTCGGCAGAAAGTTCGCTACGGTGAAGCTCAAGTACTTTGTACCCAAAATTGCGATTTTGAAAGAAATACTTGGGATCGGTTTGGCCCCATTTCTATCCATGATGGGGAGTAGCCTGGTGCTGATACTTGCAAACAACCTTATTGGAAAATACGGCGGCGATCTATATCTATCCATCCTGGGTATCGTTACCAAACTCAATATGTTTCTTAAATTGCCAATCAATGGATTGGGACAGGGAATGCAACCGCTTGCGGGCCATAATTTCGGTGCCAAAAACCTGGAAAGAGTAAAGGAAGTGTCATATCTAACAATGGTGGTGGGTTCGTTATTCTCGATCTTGGTTTTTGCTGTGGCCATGCTGTTCCCCCAATTTCTGCTGGAAGCGTTTTCCAACGAGAAAGCCATCATCGAGGCGGGGATTGACCCTCTGCGCATAATGATGTTTTCTTTTATCCTGGCGGGGATAATGGAGAGCGGACTCACTCTTTTTGTGGCCATTGGTAAAAAGATACAAGCTCTAATCGTGTCACTAGCTTATAGGCTGTTTTGTCTACTTCCCATCATGATAATAGCGCCATTGTTCATCGGTTTGAATGGGGTTCTTCTTGCGTTTCCAGTTTCTGAATTGGTAGGGGCCACTATTATTTGCCTGTTGGTTTATCGAGAATGGAAACGGTTTGCTGAGGAAAAAATACAATATATTTGAATTTCAGGTTTTGCATCGGAGAGCCGGCTCTGTTGAGTATGCATATGACAAATAAATATGGTAAAAAAATGAAAATCATATACAGTCTTCCACTAATGCTATCTATTACTATTTCTGCATATCTTGCGTTTAGGGGAGTCCCCGACGAATTAAGAACTATTATTCCATTTTTATGTCTATGGGTGTTTTTTGCCATGATTTACTATTCAGGACATAAGAGTACCATT
>JABGPJ010000180.1 GCA_018645005.1 Deltaproteobacteria bacterium
TTACTATGGAGATTGCCTGTGCTGTCTGCTTGACTTTCAACATGTACCCTTTCCTATCCTTTTTCCACGCTTTCCCTGTCAGTTTTTCAAACTCTTCTTGAAACGCTTGATACTGCCCCTGACTTTCAAGCATCCTTTCAACGTGAGCGAGATGGGGATATGTGTCGCTATATCCGCAAATAGCATTGAATACATTCACGAACACCCTCAGAATTGCGTCTTTTCCCTTCTTGGCATCGGACTTAGAATCAATATTGAAAAGAACAGCATCACAGGGTACTCTGGATGCTTGCTCCATATTGCCTAAAAAAATGGGATCTTGGCATTGAGGTTTTTCGGAAAAGAATTTTACAGGAATTTGGGTTTTCCCATCGAAAGAGATAGATTCATGTCCCAGCAAATAGGCAAGAATCTTTAAAAAATGCGATTTACCCGATCCGAAAAAGCCGGAAATCCAACCTCCGTTCGAACTGATAGCCCCACTTCCACCTTGTAGACTGTTGCAGTAGGTTGAAAAAAACTTATCCAAATGACTTTTTATGTCAGAGGTAACAACATACTCTTCCAGTTCCTGCCAAACGACTTCATTGTCTACTTGATCTGCTTTTACAACTCCATTAATAGGCCTGTTTATGTCTTTTCGGAATAAATCACGAATTATCACATCACCTCCGTTAGATTAGGGAACAAGTTTAAACGCACGGTAGTATCGGTCTTCCTCAAACTCGTCAAACATGTTAAGACCAGTATCTGTATATGTGCCGGGGAAGAATAGAACCAGAGGAACCATACCCAGTTTTGATTGAAGATTACTCAGCAATGATTGAAGACGAATCATATTCCATAAACCTCCGACACCTGAGATGAATATTAAATTGCTGTCTTGATCCTTTTGTTTCTCAACAATTAACTCAGCAATGGTTTCAGAATGCAAAACACCTTCAAATGCTTCCATTAATGCTTCTTCATCTCCCGACTCTTGGAGTTCCAAGACCCCTTCGTAGTAGCCTTCGGATTTGAGGTACTCTATAACCAACTCAAACAGGTTGATATGGAGCAGTTTAATCTCAGTATGGTTTTTTCCAATCTTGGGAATTAGTTTGTTTTGGATAAAGTTCCTTACTTCAATTTCGTTTTCAGCAGGGTAGTCAAAGATATGGAAAGGAGTTTCATTACCAAGACCCTCTCCAGTTAGGAAAGCAGGGTCAGTGATTGCCTTCAATCCTTTATTCAAACGGTTCAATAGTGTATCGTTCATTTTTTCCATGTTAAAAGGTAAAGGATCTCCCTTTCATTTTGCTTCGTAAGATAGTCAAGAACTTCAGGTGTTACTAAAATTCGATTCAGAACTGGTTTCCTTGTATTTTTAACAAATTCCGCTTCATGGAGAATTTTATACAATGTTGATCCCATCCTTTTAATTGTTGTCGGTGACCAATCTGGCATCTCAGGATCTCTCAACTTGCATCCATCAATATATTTCTTCCAATGAAACCGAGGCAACTCAAAGACTTTAGCCTCAACTGAAGGGATTATTTCCAGTCTGAAGAAATCAAACAATAGGGAGCTTCGTTTTAAAGTTGCAACTAATGTTGCTTGGGTAGCAGTGGCAAAGTCACCTTCAGCAGCCAATTGCCAAAGTTCCTTGTCCACCGATTCTAATCTTGAACGGATTGTAAAAGCATGTCTTTTTGCTCTTCCAATGTTGGTATAGTGAAGTATATTCTCATCTTGAATCTTTTTAAGGAATTCTGCTTTTTTCACCTCTTTAAGTAAAAGATTCGCTATTGCCTTTGCTTCTGGTACTCTCAGTGATACATCACCTAAATCTGCTTTATACATATTTGTTTTTATTTTAGTTATGTATAGTTTTTTTTAGGTCAAACAATAGCATCAAAAGGTGATGACTGCAATTGAAAGTCATCACCTTTTATTTGATCAAAGTTATACGATCTTTAAGAATAACAGCCAAGATTCTGTAATATAAAATATTTAGCAGCTTTTTTTAAATGAATTGCCAGTATTAGAATCGTTTAAACCCCGTTTAAATTGATTTAAACGCATCAACCTATAACTGGGTATGCATTTTTTAAACGTCAATCCTCGTGCACTTATTCATTCCCCCTCTATTGCAGACTATAAGGGGTCTAAAGCCAGTTTCAGTTAAGTTTTTTCTAGGGAAAACGTTGAAAAGCGACCGATTGTAACCAGATGTTAAAATTTATTTTGATATTCGGGGAACTTTGGTTTATCTGACGTAGTTTCAACCCACTTAGCTCTTGAATCCCAGAAGATATTATCGTCTGGCTCAAGTCTAAATTCACCATCAAGACTTCCAGCAGGTATTATCAGATGTGTTCCAGCTCTGCTAATATAGTGGACAACAGGAAAGAACTAGCAACACTGAAAGAAACAGCTTCATAAATCAACCCGGAAAAATATTGGGAGCATAACCATACATGAAGCATTATCGAAACATCTGCCATCTGTAAAGCTGTTTCCTTATAGATAGTTGAGACCTTCTACAAATAGTGATTATCAAATGAGATGAGCCAGTAAAGCGGTCAGATTACACACCAGATAGTTCCTTTTATAAGCTCCGAGGTTTACTGAAAGAAATGTGCATGAAACGAGATTTGAAAAATCTTCGCAGTATCTCTTAAAAATCTGGGAGGTTTTTTTTGGGACGAATACAAGATGTGGTAGAGAAGACTTTAAATTGAACTGAGGTCGATTTGAATTATTTTTACCGTTTTAACCTCAAATAATTACTTATGATTAATGTTACAAATTTCTAAGCACTTGATTAAATTGAATAGATAAATTGTTACATTAAATCATAAACTTCGATTTGAAATAATTATTAGAATAATGTAACATGTAATCAATATCTGATAAGATTTCCAAATTGCTAACTTGTAAGGTAGATAGATTATGCCACGGGGAGGAAGAAGAAAAGGTGCAGGGAGAAAACCGTTAGCTGATAAGGATAAAAGAAGAACAAAAGTGATTCGAATTCCTGAATCGAAATATGAGGAAATTAAAAAGCTACTAAACGAAGATTATGAAGCAGCAAATAAAACGGATATTGGGGAACTTCATTCACAGATATTAAAATATGAGATTAAGTTTCAAGAAACAAAATCGATACTTGATGAGATCAAAGATTTATTGTCAGTGAAAGCACAACGTAATTCAGCAGGAGTATTATTAAAAAATCGAGATCAGGTGTTTGAAATACTCGATATGATGCAAAAAGATTTTTGAAATTTTGTTACATAAATCTTAAACACCTTATTAACGACCTTTTATATGATATTGAGGTGTCTTGGTGTGGTTGCAGAGATGTGAAAAATGCTTTATAATTCTCTGTGTAGACTGGATAATAATACTATTAAAACAGGGGATTATACGAGTTAAATCGCTTGTATTTTTTGTTTTCGAGAGGATCTCAAAAGCAGCAATTTCAGTCTATTTTTGGTCACATTTTGTGGTCACACTAGTTCGAACACCAGCAAAATATGTTTAAAAATATCAATCAATTACAGTGGTGTGGTGGAGGTTATCGGAATCGAACCGATTACCTCGACGCTGCCAGCGTCGCGCTCTAGCCAAGTGAGCTAAACCCCCATTTGTTAATCTTAATTTTTACCTCACTCTGGATAGAGTGTCAATGAAGAAATGAGATAGCCGGGCTATGAAATTTGTTATTTATTTGTTAATTCAGGGAAAATTATTCGACTGTGGCGTTTTAATATCTTCCTCGATGGCTAGTGCGACTTCGTGAATGGCATTATAGATTTCTTTGACAAGAGAGACATTGATGCCAAGCATTTGAGCTGTTTCAGCCTTATGCTGCAGTACTTGTTGCCATCTGACGGGGTCCAGCGGGGGGATGTTTAGAATTTCCTTGTATTGTCCGATTTTTTTGACAATACAGAACCGTTCCGCCAGGACAATACAAAGTGCCTTATCCAGGTTGAGCAACCTTTTACGCAGGTCCGCAAGAGACTGTAATTTATCGTCGATGATCGACCCCTGCAAACTGTTTTCCGGGATCTTCTGTTCATGCTGCATGATGGCATTCTGAAACACCAGGTCGAGGATTTTTTTGAAGAAATGTTGTTCGAGTTTTAACTCTACCGACATTTCGATGAGCACTTTCATGTCCTCTTTTCTGGCATCACTCTGTTGGAGATCAATACCCTCCTCCAATTTGAGCACAATGATGTTATTCACGATCCGCGTTCTCTCTGCCAGAAGATTCAAAAAAGCGGTATCAAAATGATCAATAGACTGCCTCATATCGATCATTAAAAGGTCATTTGCCAGGTTCACGATTTTCATCTCTTAGGGATTATTTTTAGGCGACCCTTAACTCTTTTTCCATTCAATTTTAGGACAGACATCTGCGATAAACGGAATTTGTGCGTTAGCAAGCCTTTCATTGAAAGCGGGGTTAACTATGCCAATTTGACACCAGACCAGTTTAGGCGAAAGCCGAATGATATCATTGGCAAAATCCGGCAGCCTTTCCGGGGCAACAAAAAAGTCCACCCAGTCTACGGTATCAGGATCTAGATCGGCGAGGCTGAAGACGCTGGTTTGTTCCAGGATTTCTTCATGCATCGGGTTGACAGGAATAACCTTAAAACCTTTATCGAGAAGAAACTGACCAACACCAAAACTGGGGCGGTCTGTTTTCGGTGATAACCCGACAATGGCGACCTTTTTGTTATGGCGGATTATTTCTAACGCTTCAGCAACGTTTAGTGACATGGTAGTATCTCTTATAATAATGGTCCAACTAACTCGCAACGCGTGAATAAAAATTAAAGCTCAATTAGAAGCCGTTTTGGACATGTTGAATGGGTACGTAAGGATCGTCCATTGTGCCCGTTGGAACTGGATAGATTTAAACCAACCTGTTTCAATCAGACGGTCTGGATCTCCATCTGTTGGCAGTCCAGTTTAACCGCGAACCGACTGACTCTATTTATACAGTGTTTCTCCTGATAACATCAATAATAAGTTTGAGAAAATATCAAAGAAAAAATTCTAAAACAATTCCAGCTATAAAGCCCATGCGAATCATCGTAGAATTGTGTAGAACCCCCCGGGTCAGTTCGTGGAGAAGGCTTGTTGAGCGGGAAAACGGTTTTATTAGTCGCTGCTCTGTTTCCAGCGAAAGGTCAAGTTGATTATAAAAAAAGAGCTGGAAGCGTGGAAAACAGCCACGATGGAATGACAGGTGGTCTCTGCTGCCGTATCAGGGGCAGCAGAGGCTGGCCGGGCCGTTCTTTGAAAGTGAAAAACCGAGATAAATCAGGGTTTAGAAAATTAAGTATCTGACACTTCATGCTTTACAACGGGCTCAGAACATGCCATTTTCAGTTAAAACAGACGCTGGCGTGTTTAAACGGTTCGTTGTCTCACCCCGTATAGCCCACCTGTGCTGTTTTAGATATTGGCACAAAACGATTTGGCCCCAATCAGGCCATGTTACCAACCTGTAACCCCCTTGATTTTGATGTCAATGTTTCTGCACACAGGCAGGTTGACAGTTTTAAGGTAACAGATCCTTATTCATGTCATCTCTTTTGTAAACTACGTGTTTTAAGGAGTACGCCATCATGAAAAATCTGCTGAAACGGTACGACATTTTTTTCACGATCCTCATCTTTTTAGTGATGATTCCTGCAGAGCATAACGAGTGGTTTTCGTCTTTTGAAGACCAGTTTGTCTCTATCCGACACATTCTCAGAACCAGTTATGCGGATCCTGAAATGGTCCGTTTTCCCCATGATAAAATCGCCATTGTTGTCCAGGACGATGCTTTTTTCGAGGATTATAATGGTTTTCCGCTGCACAGGGACGATATCGGGAAAATGGCTGCGAATTTAGCGGTTCTGGGGGCGAAAGTCGTCATGGTGGATATCCTGTTTGATTTCAAAAGTTCATACGGAGAAGATCCTAAGATCGCTCAGCATTTGAAAAATGCCGGCAACACCATCGTGGTCTCTATTGTTGCCTTTGAAGAGGGCAAGTTCAAAAAAGTGATCTATCCGGTAGAAGAAATTCACAAAGCGACTGCAACAGCCTACTCAAATCATCAGAAGATGGGTACGATGCTGAACCGACTCAGAATCTATCCCGAAGTCGGGCAGGTCTATGGTGAATGGCCGATCTCAGTGAAAACCGTCGCGACCTATCTGGGAGTGAAACCCAAGTTTCAGAACGGAACCTTGATCCTGGGGGATTTAAAGATCAAACTGGATCAATTTAACGACTTCAGAAATGACTATCCTTATCTGAAACCGGATGTGGGTTACATCAGTAAAGATCCCTTCGTGGGACTTTCTGGTATGGATATTCTCGAACTGGATATGGAGGATGAAGACGAACTGGATGAGTACCGGTCATTGGTCGAGGGTAAGATCGTCTTTATCGGTGATACCTCAGAGGTATCCCACGACTATTTCGATACGCCTATTGGTAAAGTATTCGGAGTCGAAGTGCTGGCGTCCGAGGTGGCAACCCTTTTGAAAGGTGCACCTCTGAAATCAGCCACGACATTCGCAGAAGTTATCGTGGCTCTAATTTTTCTGCTACTGCTGATCTCTTCCAATTTCCTCTCGGATCCAAGACTGAGAGCCTTAGCCTCAGTGGGTCTGCTTGTCGGCTATTTTGCCTTCGCCATTCTTTTTTACATCTATCTCGATCTGGTCTTTTCCATGGGCTATATCTTCCTGGCAGGCATTGTGGGATTTACGGCCATCAACATTTTTCTCTTCATTGAGGAGAGAAAACAGAAAAGTTTTATCACAGATGCTTTTGGTCAGTACCTCTCTCCTGATGTTATCGAAGCGCTGGTTGATGATCCGGATAAACTCTCCCTGGGGGGTGAACGTCGGGAAATGACAGCTTTCTTCTCTGATATTCAGGGCTTTTCAACCATTTCGGAGAGCCTGACGCCGGACGAGCTGGTTGCTTTGCTGAATAAATATCTGACAGCGATGTGCGATATTATTTCAGACCAGAATGGCACCATCGACAAATTTGAGGGCGACGCCATTATCGCGTTCTGGGGTGCCCCGCTGGATCAGCAGAATCACGCTACGCTCAGCTGCTTTGCCTGTGTTGACATGCAAAATGCGTTGCTGGATCTGCGCGAGGAGTGGATGAAAGAGGGATTACCCATGGTGCTGGTTCGCATGGGGATCAATTCCGGTCCGATGGTGGTTGGCAACATGGGATCCCAGTCTCGTATGGACTACACCATCATGGGAGATTCGGTGAACCTGGCTGCCCGTCTGGAGGGTGCCAACAAATTTTATAAGAACTTCTCCATGATCTCTGAGTTCACCTATAAGCAAGCAGCAGAGGCGATCGATGTCCGCGAGCTGGATACTATCCGGGTGGTGGGGAAAAATGAGCCCATCACGGTCTACGATCTGATCGAACGTAAGAATCAAACCAGCGGGAAGATGGCGGAATTGGTGCCAATCTATAACAAAGGACTTCAGCTGTACAAAGACCTGGATTTCCAGGGGGCAATCAAAGTCTTTCAATCTGGGCTGAAACTGATCTCTCAGGATGGTCCATCCCTCACCTATATTGAAAGGTGTCAGGATTTCCTTGAGAATCCCCCGCCAGCAGACTGGGATGGGGTCTTTACCCATACTCAGAAGGGATAAAGGAAGAATAGAAAAGGGGGCCTCAAGCCGAAAATTGGGGCCCCCTTTTTTTAGTGCAGAGTCAATTACTAAATTCGGGTTCCATTCAGGATAAAAGGCCCCCAATAGAAAGGATCGGAGTAAAGAAGTTCCTCGTCCTCTGCTTCATTCATTAATTCAAGACGGGCTTTTCTGAGTGCTTCATCTTTGGGATGACCTTCATTCAGGTATTTATAAAAATAGATCATCAGCTTGGAGGTCGATTCATCCGCCACCGTCCAGAGTGAGACAACAATGGAGGGCGTTCCTGCAAAGATAAAAGCCCGGGTCAGACCAACCATCCCTTCCCCTTTAATAACCTTTCCCAGTCCGGTTTCGCAGGCCGACAGCACGACAAGGTCGGAATCGAGTTTCAAATCAAATATTTCTGAAGACTGTAAAAATCCGTCTTCCGGTTTATCTGGCTGGATCAGGTTCATCACAACACCGGAAAACTCGGGGTTTCGCTCATCTAATATGCCATGGGTGGCGAAATGGATATATTTGTACCCCTTGATGTTCAGCTTGACAGCGGATTCTTTGGCTTTCTCCCTTAGATACGTGACGTTGGATTCAGGAAATATAGCGGAGATTTCTCCCAGCTCGGCCCGGGTGTTAAAGAGGCGGTCCAGCTCGTAAAAACCCTGTTGTTTTAGTGTTTTATTATAGCTGAAAGCAGCTGCTTTAGCAGCAGTCGGCTTATACTCCGGGTCGCCAAACCCCAGGAAGTCCTTGCGTTTAGCCATTAATTCAGGATTTCTGTTTTTTACCTGGGTCTGAATCATGCCCAGTACCGAAACCGAGGGGGAGTAGTGAATCGAGTACTGGTGCAGCAGATACTCCCGACCCTTGGGGAATCGTTCGTCGGTCTGTGGGTGAATCTGGGTTAGAATCGTCTCAAAGGGTAGATAGTAAAGAACGCCGTCGGGAACCAGTACCAATTGATTGACCTGCGGTCCGGCGTTTTTCAACATTGGGTCCAGGATCTTACGGTAGATCTGCAGGCCGATGGCAATATGGCTCTGGGTGGAGTCGATCATCATTTCATCGTCTTCCTCATCCTCAACAATCAGCGGATTGACAAGGGTTTTTCGGTATTTACGGATCAACTGGTCAATATCCGCATTGGGCGGCAATGCCACCATTGACACACCGTTTTTGGCAACCGCCCAACCATAAGACTGGTCTGCTCCGACAAAATAGGTCAGAAGCATGCTTTTTTCATGCAGCAATTCTGTCTGGGTCTCTTTGACGCCGTATACCTTCGGATATTTCAGGCTGGCATAGGCGGGAAATTTCTCTTCCAACTCCTTGGTGAAATTCCGGTGTTCCAGCAATGTAGTGGTTTTTTTAATCTGCCAGTCCTCGATCTTTTTTTCATCCCTCTCTTTTTGAGGCTTTTTCAACTCCACAAAAATCAATCCATCCAGGGTGGCAATTTTGGTTTTAAGCTCGTTTTCCTTGTCCCGTACCTCCTGGGGCAGGTTCAAACTGGATCTGGCCACCTGTTCCTGAAGCTGATCCAGAAAGGACCGAGCCCGCGACATCTCAGCGTAATAGTACGCTTTTTCATGAAACCCCTGTTTGGGCGCCCGAGTACCCAGTTCATACAGGATGGCGATCAGCTGTTGAAAGATATCGATATTGGCCTGGAGCAGTTTTTTCTGAGACTCCTCCCCCTTAATCTGTGCGCGCAGTGACTCAATGATCTCAATGGCCAGGGCGAAACTCTGATAGGAAACATTCAGGTATTTGACTTTCGTTGCAGAATCCTGACTGCTATTGGCGATTTCTCTCAGATAGGCGCCTTTGATCTGCAAAGAGTCCTTCATCAAATCGGGAGCCAGGACCGATTCTTGTTCGGGATTCGGGAAGAACAGGCTGTTGTCCAGAGGTTTGAGAGACAGTGAGCCAACAGCGATCTGGGCCAGGTCTAACGCCTTTTTGAAATCAGATTGCTTGGCAGCAATAATAGACAGGTTGTTGTGAGTTCTGGCCAGATCGATCTTAAGCTCCAACTCCTTCTGTGGTTTGAGAGCTTCCAGAAACGCTTTCTGGGCTTCTTCATACTTTTCCTGCTTGAAAAAGAGGATCCCTTCGTTGTTCCAGCTGCTGGCAATCTCTTTCTTCAGTTGAAACCGTTCGGCAAAAGTCCTTGACTGCTTGAGAAAACTGAGCGCCTCATCGTACTTGTTCTCGTCCAGGTAGACAGAAGCGATGTTGTTGTACGTCAGTGCCAGCAATGATTCAAAACCCAGTTTTTTCTGCAGCTCAGCGGTTTTCATCAACTGTTCCCGGGCCCTTTCCAGATTCCCCCTCTGCTTGTAAAGCCCACCGAGATTGTTGGTGATCTCGGAATCCAGTAGCGGATTCTGATACTGCTCATTCTGCTTGGTGGCTTTGAGAAAGGTGACCTCTGCCTGGTCAAAGTCGTTCATCTTCAGGAAAATCAATCCTCTGGCATTTAGAACCTCCGGAATCCGATTCAGTCGAGCGGCCTTTTTATAGGCTTGTTCTCCATCCTCTGAGTTTTGCAGGGCCTTTTTGTACTGCCCGAGTTCGGAATATAGGAATGCCAGTGCATTGTTGACATCACCTTTGGCGCCCTGGTTGTCGCCGGTTTCTGATAACAGGGATAGATAAATTCTTTCGGAATTGCCTATTTTCCCTAAACTCATCAGGACGTTCGCTTGAGCCATTTTCGACTGCAGGGCTTCCGATTTCTGATTGAGCTTGATATAAGAGGTTTCAGCCTGTTTAAAGTCTGAGAGTGCATCCTCAAATCGAGAAGCGCTGAGATTGGCGAATCCCCTCTGGTAGAACATTTCTGCGGCAATTTCGGGTGGGGATTCAGAGGTGATATTTTTCTGCAGTTGGTTGAAATAGTCCAGAGATGCGTCGTTCTTACCCTGCTTCTGGTTTATTTTGGCAAAGTTAAGTAACATTTTCAGATGATCGACGGTACCCTCTTTTATCCATCCATCCGCTTGTTTGTTAGCTTTTAGCGCTTCGGGAATGCGGCCAATTTCCAGGTAATATTTTGACAGATCCAGATTGGCACTGCCCAGTTTTTCCTTGATGTTTGATTGCTCGAGGAGCGTCACCAGCTTCTCCTGGTTACGGATAGCCGCGACCATATCTTTTTTCAGGCTCAGCGTATAGCTTTTCAAGCTGAGGATGTCATACTGCTGGGCAGTCAACTGATCGGTATCCTGTCCCTTTAGTGCACGGTTCAAAGTGACCATTGCCCCGTCCGGGTTTTGTGATCCCAATTGTGCCTTTACCAGCAGAATCATCAACGGCAGCGTGTCCTGCCCGTTTGTGAGACTGCTTAAATAGCCTTCAAGGGTCGATTCAGCTGCTTTGTACTGGTTGCTGTTGATCAGAATGGTCGCTTTGATTTCAATCAATGATCCCTTCAGCTCTTTTAGATTGTATTGCAGCGCGATATCGATCTGTTCCAGTGCCTTTGAGGGTTCCTGTTGTTGGTCAAGATTTTTGGCGTATGCCTGATGAGTTTGAGCAAAAATGGCCTCTTTTTCATTTGTGGCGGATTTTTTATGCAACGCTTTTTGATATACCTCACTGGATTGTCGAATATCACCTGTCTGGGCGAGAAGCAGTCCTGCGTAATAAAATGCCTGCGCAGAAAGAATGTCGTTTCCTCCGTTATCGTTATTTCCGGCTTTTAGATAATAGGTCACCGCATTTTTCTGATCTCCCTGGGATTTATAGTAGTTGCCAATTTCTATGCGTGTGACAATCAGCTGTTTTGTGTCAGACGATTTTTCCTGTGTGGATTCGAGTTCCTGCAGGCGGTTTAGTTTTTTCCCGGAAGTTCCTTCTTCAAGGTTTGCCAGCAAAGTCAGTAACTGGCTGACCATCTTTTGATTGTCGACCTTGCGATAGCTTGCCAAAGCCTGGTTATAAAAAACAACAGCCGCTTTTTTATCCTTCGACTTTTCAAGTTTCTGCGCAATGATCAGCTCCGTCTTGGCCTGATCGGCAGGGTTGTTACGTTTCTTGTGAATTTCGTTGATCTGTTTCAGTACAGCAACCTCTCGTTCTCCCGGATAATGGCTTTCTGTTAACAGCAGTACCCGCTGAGCTATTCTGATGGCTTGATTCAGGTCTGGCCGCTCCATGCTCAGCAGAGTGTTCAAGGACAGTTGATAGGTCTTGATGGTGTTTTCAGGATCGCCCTTTTCTTCGATGCTCACTGCTCCCTGAAAGTGAATTTCATACATCCGTGGGTAGGGACGTGCTTGAAAAGGGGCCTTTTCCATTTCATGGTAGAGCTGGATGGCTTCGTCGTAATTTTGTTTCTGCCTGTATATCTCCAGTGCCAGTGTAAAGGATTGATGGCGGGCTGCGTCCTGGATGAAGCTGGATTCAGTCAGCGCTTTCTGCCTCAGGTACTGCAGCGCCAGATCATCTCTGGAAAGTTTTTGAGAGATACTGATCAAATTGTCCAGGATGAGGACCCCTTCTTTGTTTTTATCGAGCGGATTAAGCGCTGCCAGTTTCTGGTAGGTGTTTAATGCCAGAATCCAGTTTTCATTTTTCTGTGACAGAATTGCGAGTTGTTTCAGTGCTTCATCGCGTTTGTCATAGTCGCTCCGCTGAGCCAGTATCTCCAGGATTTTCTGTTCATCTTCCTGTTTTTTGCTGTTGCGATATGACTGATAAAGGCGGGTTAATATACCCAGTTCCGTTGGCTTTTTCAGGACCTGATTGTGCCGGTGAATCTCTTCGAAGAGTTCAACTTTTTTCGCTTCATCAGGTGTGTTCTGGGCGTAAAGTCGCCTGAGATCCTGAATCTCGGCCAGTGCGTTCTGCGCCGTGAGCAGTTCCAGGAGCAGATCCAGGGGCTCTGGCGAAAAGGATGATTTTGTCTGGGTTACATAATTGATCCATTGGGTCAGTATTCTTTTCTGATCTTTAATCTCACCGTTTTGTACTGCGCTCTGATACCAGTTTTCGAAATAGTAGTCTTCTTTGGCAGATCCCGTTTTGAGAGCCAGTTGTAACAACTTTTCAAAACCGCCACTGGTTTCATAAAAACTGGAGACTTTCCCCAAAGATACCACATAGAGTGCCAGATATTTCTCTTCAAGCTTTGTTTTGTTCAGCTTTGATGAGATCATACTAAGATGCTGCAAAGTCAGGTTTCTGAGCTTGGTTTCAGTTCTGGGCAGGTTTTTGAGCAGGATCTCAAAGTGATCCCAGGCTTTTTGCAGAGAACCCTTCTGATAATAGATCGTGGCCAGTTGGTAGAGATTGACGGAATATTCAATCCTGAGCGTCTTTTCGCCCTTTAAACTCCGGTGAAGTTCCTGCCGGTACTTAATCTCTTCTCGTTCGGTCTGGTATTGTATTGCGTTGTTAATCAGGAGAACAAAAAGCTTGGTCCGTGTCACGGGATCCTTTTTTGACTGGAGCTGCGTCTGGATACCCTCCAGTTGTGTGGGTGAAAGCGGTTCCCCGGCCAGTGTTAAAGGCAGCATCATGGCCGTCAGAAAAAAAATGCTGATCCAGATTGAGATTGTCGAAGTCTTGAATTTGAATAGTCTGTTTAGCATGTGAATTCCGGAGAATATGTCGGGCCGTGAAATGGGTCCGCTGTGGATAACGTCCTGGTTTATCAATATTTTATTCTTTTGACTGTGATAGAATAGCCCAATTCAATTAACTATGCAACACGACCTAAAGGGTTGATTTGACGTAACTATTCAGCTTGCACTCCGCCAAGGGAGCCGAGACCTGTATGTAATTGAACTCATTCTCGCCAGCC
>JABGPJ010000134.1 GCA_018645005.1 Deltaproteobacteria bacterium
GTAATAATGGCCATTTTGAAGCGGGTTGTTCCAGCGTGCTTCATATAATTCCATCTGTTCGTCAGACGGTTTATTATGGCAAATAACGGCAATATCAGGTCCCTCATCATCCACAGGGGTCTCTTCAATATCGAGAGGCTGCCAGTTTTCACTATCCTGGCTGACTTCAATTCTGATCAGCGGCTTGTTAAAATCAATTTGTGCAGGCGGCACATCATACCACTGAAAACGCCAGAATGATTCCTCCAGATCCCCTTTTTTAATAAACTCAGGGTCCTTTTTCGTTGTTCTGTTGCCGGTCACCATGCAGTCTTCAGGATAATAACTTTTGGTAGGCAGGGAAAATTCCCAATTCTTCGCAAACTCACTACCTGACCCTTTTGAAGCGAGGTCCTTGGCAACATGACCCATCTGTGAGGCGACATAAGGTCCTGTATTGGGGCCATAAAAGTTGCTGCCGCCCTCATAGAACTGCAGGGTATACTCTTCTGGAGTGGTAAGATACCCGATATATCCGTTAGACGTATCAGACACCACCGCTTTATTAATTCCTTTCAGTCCGGCCGCTTCTCCCATCGTTTTCACGGTATCGCGCCTATCCGGCGCCCCATCTCCTGCGTCACCTCCCAGGGGAGTGGTATTAATAATATGTCGGCAATCTGGATGATCTGCGCAAGCAGAATGTGACCCATATCCGTCTTCGGCAACAAGAGGCGCTGTAATGGGCCTAAAAGGATGCGTTTATGCCCCTGGCTGCCGTGGGTCAGAAACCTTCGCGGTCTGCCGGGACGGAATAGCCAGACTTTGTAAAAGGAGGTGATTCTTCCTCTGCCGAGAGCTCCGGCTGGCACAGACATCCCTGCATAGCCCCTGTTGCTTATGCGGATGCCTTCAACCTCAGGGGTCTCAAGCATATTGATCTCCCTGGCCCTGAATCTGACATCCACATCGGCCTGCAGCTGGTGATCCAGTGAATAGAAAAGCGCCAGAGTTTTTTCCCCAATCAAATGTGCCAGTCTTTTATGATCCTTAAAATTTTCCACCCGATCCTGGGCGTGATTGGCATTACAATCCCCGTGGGTACCGTTCGCTGCTGCAAGAACAGGGTTCCATAGGGTTTTGTATCTTTTTTTAAGACCCGCTTCAACCTCTCTTGTGACAAATCCAGTGACATCACCACTGTAAAGGCCTTCCAGCTCTGCAGGATTGGTGTTAGGATGTATAGAAAAGGATGTGAAGGCCCCGAGTGGTTTGAAAATATCATCCTTTTCAAGAACATCGACTCGTATCATGTAAAGCTGCGAATTGATGGCCTTCAAAGCAGCGGGCTTTTCCTTCAGCTTTTTAATCTGACTGTTTTTTAAATAGGGAGGAAGGGCCCGGTTAATTGTTGCGCCATAAACTTCGGTTACCCCGGTTGCAATCCTGGCCGGCTTCTGTTCATTGCAGGCTTTTATAATCCCTTCAGCAATCTGTTGGGAACAGAAGGCCACATATTTCTCATCCAGCCCAGGTTTATTTGACGCATTATCGTTATACATCTTGCTCTCAAAGAAATTTCCAGGTCCGGAATGGGTGTGGGTTCCCAAAACTGCAATGGCACCAGCTTCAACATCCGTTTTTTGCGCAACAAGTTCGGCCACCCGATGATGAATTACCAGTGAACCCGAGAGGAGGTCACACTGCACCAGTGCAACCGATCCTCCCTGTTTCGGTTTAATCACCAGGATTCTGGCCTTCAGTTTGGTTCTGACGCCACGGCCACTAACTGAAAACATCCCAAACCCGGCCATCGGCATGCCCGGGGGCGGGGTAATGTCAACACTCGCAGCGCCTGCTAACAATGTTTGGTTTCTTCTTGGTTCAAGTGGCGGGGTGTGGCGAATCTTAATTTTGGATTTTTTCATATGGCATTTTTTAGTTTAAAGCCTGAATTTCAGGGGAGATGTTTTTGAGTTAGAAGCGGGTGTGTTGGATAAAATTGCCTGTTATCCAATTTCCTGGTCGAACGGCAACATAAAACTAAAGGTTGCGCCAATGTCAAGATTGTTTTCCGCCCAGATTATGCCGTTGTGGGCATTGATAATCTCCTGGCAGATAGACAGACCCAGACCTGTGCCTCCAGCACCGGTTTTTGTTTTGCTGCTTTGGATAAACTTATTGAAAATAGTCTTGAGTTCTTTTTCCGGGACACCAATGCCTGTATCTTTAATTCTGACTAACAGGGCGGGAACGGTCTTCATATCCGTTTTTCTTTTTCCACCAGGCAGTTCTTCTGTGTGAAATGAAATAGTGATTGATTGACCCTGCGGAGTGAATTTTATTGCGTTAGCCAGAAGATTATTCAGCACCTGGCTGATCTTTAATTCATCACCAAGGACAATTGTTGAAAGGTTCGTTTTGTTTATTTCAATGAGAAGTGATTTTTGATTGATTGGCAGTGAGAATTCAGAGATCAGGAATTCAACCATGGTTGCCAGGTCAATCTTTTCTAACCTGTATTTTGTCATCCCCGATTCCATCTTTGACAAATCCAATAGATCATTCAAGAGTGTCAGCAAGCGGTCACCCGAGGCCCTGATCTGTGAGAAATAGTGAAATAGCTTTTCTAGACTGACCGTGTGTGTCTTGTCGACTCCGAATTTTGAATAGGCCAGTATGTGATGCATTGGGGTCCGTAACTCGTGGGACATGTTTGCCAGAAATTCACTCTTCAGCTTATTGGCTTTTTCAGCGTCTTCTTTGGCTATTTTCAGCTCAAGGGTCCTTGCTTCAATCCTTTTTTCCAGTTCGTTGTGGGCACTTTGCAGGCCTTCTTCTGCGAGTTTGCGACCGGTGATATCGTAGCCGGTACAGAGCAAACTTGAAAATTTGCCATCGCTGTCATAAATGGTTTGATTCCTCCAGGCAACCCAGACTCGCTCTCCATTTTTACGAACATTTTCGTTTTCATTGTTGACGTAGGCGTCCGGATTATTAAATAAATTGTCCATCATTTCCACAAGGTTTCGGCCTGTGCTTTCCACATGGGGTATAATTGTTTCCAGTGAAGTTCTGCCGATTAATTCTTCTTTGGAATATCCAAAGAAATCCAGGCCAAATTTATTGACGAAAATAAGTTGATAATTGGAGTCGAACCTGAGAATAATGCTGTTGGACGATTGCACTAAATCACGGTAGTTTGCTTCACTCTCTTTCAAACTGTTTTCACGTGCTGCAAGACCTCGGGCCATGAGATTGAACTTTTCTGCTAAATTGTTTATTTCTCGATAACTATTTGAAGGGGTTTCAAATACGTACCGGCCCTCAGCAATTTTTTCAACATTAGTCGTTAGTTTTATCACGGGGGTTAAGGTTTTTTTAATGCTGTAAATCGCAAAAATAGTCGCTGCCACCAGGGACAGGAACAGGCCTGCCAAAATGATGTTTCTGATTCGTTTAACAGGCCTGAATGCCTCTTCAACAGGTTGGGTAACATGAATCTGCCAGCCGGTCATGGGGACAGTAGTGACACTCCCGATTTTTTCTTCTCCTGCAAATTTATGACGAAAAGTTCCTTCCTTTCCAGTCTGGGTTCGTTTAAAGATACTCAGGCCTTTTATATTGAAGCGTTCACGCACCAGTTTTCTGTTTTTATGCGCCAGCAAGGTCCCGTTTACATCTGTAATCTCGGCATAACCCTTCTCTCCAATGGTGATCTTATTATTGATCCGTTCCAGAGCTGACAAATCCAGATGCCCAACAATCATCCAGCTGTTTATGCGTTTAGAGATTGTCAGTGTTGGCCGACCCGTTCGTGCAGAGATGAAGACAGGGGAAAATTGAATGTCATTTTTTTGCCCTTGCTGTTCTAATTCAAAATAGTGCTGGCTGGACATGTCTGATCCCAATAGATCCCTGTTAAAGGGCGACAGGTATGCAATTCGGCCTTTAGGATCCAAGACAGTGATCAGTTCAAAAAAGGGATAGCTACTGCTCAACGCATTCAGGTAACTATTAATCTGGGTCTCAGGGGGCATTTTCTTTGTGAAGAGAACCACTTCAATTTGGCGGATCAAATTCACAGGTTCGTTCAAAAACCTTTCTATTTCTCCGGAGAGTGATTTAGCCAATAGAAAATTTTTGTTGCCGATCTCCTCTTCCAGGCTGGACGTTATATTTTGTAAAGCAAAAACGCCCACGATAACGATGGGCAGAGTTGCCAATAACAAAAACTTTATTGTCAGCGACTGTTTTAAAGATCTAACCTTTTTCATCTGTTAATCTATCACACTAAACTGTCTGTTTTTGACTGTGACAAGTATTCGCTGTCGTTCAACATCGCCATATTTTCCAAAAGTAATATCTCCTTGTAGACCATTGTATGATTGACGTTCCAAAATCGCCTGTTTCAGATTGCCTGTCTCTTTTACCCTGATAAGCGCATCCAATACAATCTGGGTAGCTTCATAAGCCAAAGCAGATCCAAAATCCGGTTCTCGTCCGAATCTCTGGACAAAATTGCGTTTAAACTCTAAAAATAGCTTGTTTTGACTCTGTTTATTGTATATTTGTGAGAATATGACGTTGTTTACAGCTGTCCCCCCTTGTCTGATAAACTCTTCTGACAGCGCCCATCCTGTGGAAAATATCGGAAGTGTGTGCCCAAGCTTTTGTATTTGTTGGCAGATTCCAGCGGCATCAAGAGCCCCGGCAATGATCACCAGTCCTGCTGGTTTGGTAGCAGTAATTTCTTCTGCGATTTCCAACAAGGATGTATTTTTACTTGAAGTGAAAGAAACGGTTTTTACAACTTGTCCGCCACGATTTTCAAATTCGTTTTTGAACGCATTGTACCATCCTTCTGTAAATCCTTTGTTTGATATGTCATAGATAACAGCAATTTCAGATAATCCAAGATCTTTATTTGCTACTTTTGTCAAATGTTCGATTTCACTTCTATTCGGCGGAATGACTCTGAAGAAATAATCATCGATATCTGTCAGCTTGTTGGTGCTGGTTGTCGGGCTGACCATGACTATGCTGTTTTCATTTATTAAGGGGAGAACGGCTAATGACATCGAACTGGTCATGTGCCCGATGATGGCCACCACATTTTCATTGATCAACTCCTGGTCGACCTTGAGCGCAATTTCTGCATTCTGTTCATCGTTTTTGATAATTAATTCAACCTGACGCCCTTTGATCCCACCCGATCTATTAATATTTTCAATCGCCAGTTGCGCACCATTTCTGCCTGCGATCCCCAAATCAGAAAGACGTCCAGTCAAACCGCCTACAAAACCAATCCTAACAGGAATTTTTTTATCACAACTACTGATCATGATAACCACTAACAAAAATAAAGCCAGGAAATGGGTACGTTTGCAGGTCGTCATTTTTTTTTCATTGTTGATTTCACCAATCACTATTTCAGTATCTTCAATTTTCCAGTTGTAACCATACAAACTATAACGCTGGCATGTCAAATCGTTACCTGATTGGGTACCGTTCGCAGTCATCATACCGAGACGCCAGCTGCCGCACTCAACCCTGATGTACAATACAGCGTCAGAGCCTTGGGAAGGGGAGCTCATCAAGAATCGTTATGAATTGATCAAACTGAGAAATAGCAGACGAGGAAAGTAATATCGGATCAGATTTACCTGGATACTCGGAGAGATTGCTGGCGCAAGAGTCTTTGCCTCGATAAAGCAGCGACCCTTGCATGGTACGGGAGTTTATTCAGACGCGCTTTTAATCAGCTCCGATGGGTCAGAATCCCAGCGATTCATTGATTAAAACGACTGATATATCGGTCATCATGGGTCTGCGATGAAGTATAGTCGTAATGCGGCAAAGTCGCATGGGGTCGTTACAATCGCCGCAAATACCGGTTTTACCACAAGGAGTTTCGATACCAAGGCTTTTGGCACGCATCGGAGCAGCCACTTCATGAATTCTATTGAGGGCCGAATCGAGATCTTTGGTGACCTTATTCATCCCAGCAACAATAAACACTTTTTTAGGGCCGAAGGACATGGCATTTGTGCGATTTCCCACCCCGTCCATGTTCACTATTTCGCCTGTCATGGAGATGGCGTTGGCGCTGCAGAGGAAACAATCGCAATCGCTTTGTTTTTTGCGAATCCGGAACCCATCTTCGGGTGCCAGCCCCTCTTCCCAATGATCATAAAGGGTTTTACCTTGATCGCGCAGTTTCTCGATCAGTCCAATCTTGCGGGTTGTATCGGATCCTGCAAACCCAAAAGACTCAAATTCACCGACTTTACTCTCAATCAGGGAGCCGGCTTCCTCTTTAGTTTCTACAAAATGGGCATCAAAACCATGCTTGATCAGATTTTTGACGGATTTTTCGCCCTGCTTCTGCCCTAACCATTGGTTGAACGGTTCAGTGATCTGTTTATACTCCATATGCGTTCTCCTTTTGTGATTGAAATTTTTCATCTATCAAAATCGTAATGACTTTTTTCGGACCATGCATGCCACGAAAAAATGTTAATTGGATATCTGCAGTCAAGCTGGGACCTGTGATAAATGTTAATTGAGAAGGCAGATGTCCTTTATCTGCGAAAACCTTGTCAATCACATCTTCATAGATAGGTACAATTCGATCGAGTGGAATCAGGGCGATATGAATAATCGGCGCCAGAGAGATCAACCGGGCCTGACTGACACTGTGAACCAGGGCCAGAGTGCCAGATTCAGCAATCGCATAATCCACTCCAGTGACGCCGGCGTCTGCCTGGTCAAAGACTGCATCTTTAAAGAGCTCACGATTTTCAAACTGAGCCGCAGTCATGACTTTAATACCGTTTGTTTTACCCCAGCTCTGCAGATCAAATGCTCTGATGATATCATCGTCAGAAATGATAAGTTTAGACAGTTTTTCTTCAGCACAGAATTCTGTGAGTTTGTCCAGGGCCTGGCCCTTGTTTTCTGAACGAAAAACGGTACATTCCTGTGCGGTCAGCTCTTCAATCAGCTTTTCAATTTGCTTTTCCCTGCTCCAGGTGGCCTCTACCAAATCCGGTTTTGCGGCGAGTTGTGGTTCCAGTTTTTTAGGAGCGTTCCTGAGTCTGTTGAGTATATCTTCTTTAGCAGTTGACATGATTTTTTTTGTTTATTTATGAACGATCCCTAAGATCTTTCCAGCGGTCTCTAAAAGTCTTTTTGGGAAACAGAGGAAGATCCCGGGCTTGAAGCCAGTTGTCCAAGGGCTTGATTTTCTTTCTCAGCCAACCGTTTTTGATGGCGTTATTCAAAAGCGGACGTGCCAGGCGGGCCCCCAGCTTCCAGCTCCAGGAATTCGTGACACCTTGCAACCAGAACTTGTAAATAATCGATTCCATCAAAGGTCTTGGTTTGCCCCCGAACTCTGTATCTCCGTCAACATCTTTGCTGCGATAGTATCTGAATATTTTCGGGTGATTGACACCGGTTGGACAGACCTCTTTGCAGGCACCACAAAGCGTGCTGGCCCGGTATAAATCCTGTGTTCGCTCCTGGCCCAGCAACATTGGATTCAAAACCTGGCCCATGGGACCTGAATACGCCCAACCGTATGGATAACCCCCTACCGTGGTGTATACCGGACAGATATTCAGGCAGGCGCCGCAACGAAAACAGCGCAGTGCCTCCCGGGCCAGCAGATCGTGGTATTTGGCGGATCTGCCATTATCGACAATCACGATGTACAGCTCTTCCGGACCGTCAATTTCATCGTTCTTTTTCGGTCCGTTGTCTATGGTTACGTAGCTGCTGATTTTTTGACCCGTACAGCTGCGACACAACAGCCGTACCTGAAACATCGCGTCCTTTATGGATGGGATCACTTTTTCGATACTCATGATGGAGATCTGGGTCTGAGGTGCTGCTTTGGTAAAACGTATGTTGCCCTCGTTCTCCACATTTATGATACTACCGGTGTCGGCAATGGCCATGTTGATGCCGGTAATTCCCATTTTCAGGTGATGGAATTTATCCCTGAGATAAATTCTGGCTGCCAATCCAAGTTCTACCGGATCGGCGGTGGCTTTCTCAAGGATGCCGATATCCATAAACAGATCGCGGATTTCTTCTGGTGGAACATTAATGGCTGGACCGACAATATGGAACGGTGGCCTTTTTAGCTGCTGGGCAATATATTCGCCTAAATCGGTCTCAAAGGCTTCAATCCCGTTCTGTTCTAAAACAGGGTTTAATCCGAGCTCTTCAGTGACCATGGATTTTCCTTTGGTCACATAGCTAACGCCTTTTTCCCTGGCTTTCTGTACAACAAATTCGTTCGCTTCAGCGGCGTCTCGGGCCCAGATGACTTTGGCCCCGTTAGCGGTTGCATTTTTTTCAAATTCTTCCAATAGATCCGGCAGATTGTCTACCGCTGCCCCTCGTACGGATGCGCAGTAGGACATTGCCGCTTTTGGATCACTGAAAGTTGACATGGCTGCCTGACGCCGTTGTGAAACTGCGGGCGGCAGCAATGACAGAAAAAGACGCGTTCGTTCGTTTTTAAGCTCTTCTTCAGCCACCTGCACAAACTGTTCGGTTTTGATATCCATTCGTTCCTCAGTTTAGATTCCAGCCAATAGATTGGCAATGTGCACGGCTTTTTTGCCAGGGTGATTCCTGCTCAGGTAGCCATTAATATTCGTTAAACAGCCTGGATCACAAGTCACCAGAATATCCGCTTCGCTGTTTATAAAATTATCGGTTTTGTTCTTCACAATGGCTTCGGAGATTGAGGCGTAGTCAACGGAAAACAACCCACCAAATCCACAGCAAACGTCCGCTCCAATAAGCGGTATTGCCTCTACTCCTTTGACAGCACGAATCAACCTTTCCGGCTGTTCAGATACACCCAGTCCCCGTAACTGTTGGCAGGAGCGGTGGAAGGCCACCTTTCCCTGATAGGTCGCATCTACAGCATCCAAGCCCATGACATCGACGATAAACTGAGAAAGTTCATAGACACGGGACCCCACTGATTCAGCTCGCTTCACCCAGTCATCGTCACCTGCGAGTAACTCCGGATAATGGTTCTTGACGGTATTGACGCAAGACCCGGCGGGGCAGACAATTGCTTCATCATTTTCAAATATTTCAATGAAGTGCTTGGCTGCCTGAATAGCATGATGTTGATACCCTGAATTGATGGCAGGTTCGCCGCAGCAGGTTTGATCAGGGTGGTAGATAGGGTTCTGTCCTAATTTTCGCAAAACTGCAACCGTTGCTTCTCCTACTTCGGGAAGCAATAAATCCACGATGCAGGGGATAAACAGAGAAACATCTTTCATTCAGTAACTCCTTCCAGCAGATGTATTTATGAAAAAATGTGCGTTGGTTATTCGTCTTTCAGAACATCAGGCATGGATTATCTTCTTATTTTTGCAGGTAGTTCTCTGATACTTTTTAGATAGGTTGTTGCTATTTTTTTGATCTCAGACAGAGTCATCCCCTTCAGTTCTTCCTCATGACTGTCCGGGCTCAGCAGATCAAAGGTCTTTTTCATTGTTTCGATCGTCTTTTCCTGAGCAGCAATGGTTTTTTTGAGGGATTCGATCAATTCGGTATTGTCTGTTTGTGTTTTCCTGGCAGGCTTTTCCGTCTGTTTCTTTTTGGGCACTTTCTGCGTTTTCTTTGCGAGCGTTTCCGGTTGTTCCTTTTTCTTTGAGTCGTTTTTCTGATCTTTTTTCCAGACGCTCAGATAATTTCTAAGGGTTGTCTGCTTGACATCAGAGAAGGTGCTCTGCAAACTGTCAAAAGTAGCCTCAGCGTTCTTGCTCAGATATTCCAGAACCTGCTGACGGCGACTTATCTTTTTAATCTTCTGTTGTGCCTTCGGCTTTTTGCTCTGTACAGGTCCGAACAGTTTTCGTTTGAGCTTATAAAAGTCCGACTTCAGGGTGACCGCATTGATATCCGGCAGTAGGTTCTTCAATTCATCAAGAGAGATAGTAGGGGTTGCTTTCAAGGCATCTTCAATTTTTTTTCTGGCACTCATTTTTTCTCCTATTTTGAAATGATTGTTTTTGTGCGATAAAACTATAGTAATTCTAGAGTAGATGTCAATACCTGAGTCCTTTTATAATTTTATGGTTAAACAAAAATAGATGTCAAGCTAAGTGACCCTTTTTACTTAGGCTCGGCTCAAAAAACCTGTTTTTGCGGGTCATCATTTTTGCATGTTTTGGTGCTTGAAACCCCTACAGGTTCGTACCGTCGATTTGATGGTTTAATTTTTATCATGAAAGCGGGCTTTACGTCGAGGGGTTCTATGGAATTCTAGTCACTCCAGCTTGCTCAAATATACGCGACCTCTTCACTGAGAATTTGAGAAGGCACAAGTTGTTATTTTTTACGATTCACTTTATCATAAATAGACAAACCGAACATGAAACAGATCTAAGGGTCGGCTCATAAATTACTTCACATTCTGTTCGCAAAATGTTCTGTGCTTTTTGGTACTTCAGGGTCGGCTAAAAGATTAGTCAAGTGTTTCCCATTCGTGAAAAGGAAACACGTTGCTGTCACCTTCTGTCTGCAAAATGGTCCAAAGGTCGGCTAAAAGGCTAGTTCACATTCTGTTTGTAAAATGTCCAGTTTTTAGGACTTTTACAAACAGATTAAGTGAATTTGCCTTTTAACGGCAACGTGTTTCTTGGACATTAATGAGAAACACTTGGATCCCCTTGCAAACAGATCAAGTGAAATTATTTTTTAACGGCAACGTGTTTCTTGGACACTAATGAGAAACACTTGGATCCCCTTGCAAACAGATCAAGTGAAGTTATTTTTTAACGGCAACGTGTTTCTTGGACACTAATGAGAAACACTTGGATCCCCTTGCAAATAGATTATGTGAAGTTATTTATGAACGATCCCTACGTAACAGGGGTCATAACGGTGTTGACCTTCTGACACGAATTATCAATCATCCTCAAACAGGGAAACGTCTTATGGCTGAGCAGGTTCACGGCAGAGAAGTAAAACAGATGGCAATGGCATCAGGCAAGTCGATGACAAGAGCGTCTTTACATCAGGAAATTATTGATAAATTTGGTGAGGAAACGCGGTTTTACTCATGCGCTGCGGAAAACATGACAGCCGATGAGCTGATCTCTTTTTTTGAAGACAATGGCAAGCTTGATTTGCAAGACTACCGCTTTGAGGCCTGTGAGGGTCATGAACACTGATACCGCTGGGACATGAATGATGGCATTTCAAGAAGAAAAACAAAAAACGGGCATTAATTTCATTTAACAGACAATATCATGATTATCGACTTTCACGCTCACTGGTGGCCGAGCAACGAATACGTGCATTCCAGGGAGGCCTGGACAAAAACGATTCAGGGAATTAACCAGTCGTTCTACATGCCAGCCGGACTGGAATATACGAACGAGGGACTCGAGAAACTCTACTTTGATCTGGATGGATCTGCGCTTCTGAAGCAAATGGCGGAATCAGGGATCGACCGGACCGTAATCCTGCCGCTGGACTGGGGGCAGACTAATGGAAAACCTGCACTGGACATTATAGAGCAGAACAGGGCGTATGCCGACCTGTCTCAAAAATATCCGGATAAAATCATCTCGTTTTTCTCAATCGATCCCAAAAACCCGGACGCGGCCAGGTATTTTGAGACGGCCATCACTCAATGGGGCATGCAGGGTTTGAAACTTTACCCGCCGACAGGTTTTTTCCCGGATGACGACATCTGCACCCCCCTGTATGAAATCTGTCGCGAGCATGTGTTGCCCGTGGTCTTTCACGGTACGACGTCTCCCATGTCGGAGATCCCGTACTGTGCCCCCGAGGGGTTTGTGCGACTGGCTGATAAATTTCCTGAGATGCCGTTTGTTATTGCCCATGCCGGTGGTATGGAGTGGCATACTCAGGCCTTGGAGGCTTGTCAACATTACGAAAATATTTATCTGGACATCTCCGGTCTGCAGGCTGTGGGTGATGCGGACATCTTCAAAGCTTTGATTGAAGGAATATATACAGCACTGGGAAGTTTTGAGCAGGTTCTGTTCGGTACCGACAATCCAATATTCAAAGGTATGTGCCATGCCAAAGATATGGTCGCCTACCTGAAAGAGATGAATGTCCCCGAACGTGAGGTGTCGAACATTCTGGGAAACACCGCCAGAAAACTTCTGGGGTTGTAATAAAAGACAACACCACGGTGTTGACTTTTCGAAATTCACTTTTCTCTGTCAACGCCGCTTCACACACCTCCCATCACTTCTCGAAAAATCATTCTCATGGGTTAATCCTTCTCACCGGATTTCTTTTTGATTCTGTTTTCAACGTCTGCAGGGCTAATTGGTTCTACATTGCTATGACCCATAATCATTGAGATTAGATATATAATCTGATCAATTTTGAAGCGGAAAAAAAATAAGTGATTACAATAAGATAATAGGTTCCTTTAGCCATGAATTACCATTTTTTGCTGCATTTGCAGGCTAGAACCAATTTACCCTGTCAACGTCTGTGTTTGAGTTGATCAAAAGAGAGGATGGTGATAAAGCAGAAGAACTGGCACCACAAAAAACAGGGTGAGTTTTAATAATTTAATCAGGGGATGAATGAGCAATGACCGCCATTTAAACACACAAAAAGAGAAGCCGCAATTGATCCAGCGGTTACTGCAAGTGATCGAGCAGGAAATTATTCCGCTGACAGATACAGGTGTGCGAAAGGGAAACAAGGTTTTTGGTGCGGCAATTCTTCGTAAGTCCGATTTTTCTACAGTGATTGCGGCCACTAACAATGAGACGGCGAACCCGTTATGGCATGGTGAGATGCACGCGATCAAGTTGTTGTACGAAATGGTTGAATCGAAAAGGCCCCATCCCAGTGAATGCATTTTTTTAGCAACCCATGAGCCATGCACCTTGTGTTTGTCTGCAATCACCTGGGGAGGGTATGACAATTTCTATTACCTTTTCAGCCATGAGGATTCCCGTGATTCATTCCAGATCGGGCATGATCTGAAAATCCTGAAACAACTCTTCAAGCTTGATCCAGGGGAATACAACAGGGGAAACGAATACTGGAAAAGCGAGAGTATCAGAAATATGATCATTGCTTGTGAATCGGATACCAGAGATGAATTCTTATACCGAATCGAGGAACTCAAAAAAACCTATGCTGAGTTATCTGCCATTTATCAGCAGAACAAAGGCAACAGAAATATCATCTTTCCCTGATATTGCAACTTTTTTCAGATAACCCACCCTGCCCCTGCAGGCACCATGAGGTAAGAAAATTTCTAAATCACCCTAGGGTCGGCTCAAAAATTAGTTCACATTCTATGTGCAAAATGTCCAGTTATTTT
>JABGPJ010000057.1 GCA_018645005.1 Deltaproteobacteria bacterium
ATGGGTCGGTTATGGTAAGGCTCCCCGTACCAACTGGCAACCACCATCTGTTCTTTAGCGTGAGATGGAATGGGAACACGGATTTTCGTGCCCGGTTGCAGCCGCTTAGGATCTTCGATGCCGTTTGCTTCAATCAAATCATTTACGTTAACATGAAATTTTTTAACTGCCAATGCCCACAATGTATCGCCGCGTTTGATCGTATACTCTCTCCATTCCTGGGCATCTTGTTGAGACGTCTTTTCAGGTGGGGGTTCACTCGCTGCCATTTTAACAACTGAATTTTCAACAGCGGGTTTTTGTGTTTGTTCGAGGATGGCTTCAAATGAATCTTTACCCGTAACAATCGCCCCTTGTTTCAGGAACCAATTGCCTGTTCTTGAAGAACGTCCAACTGCGTGGGGATTGACACGTTTAAGTTCTGCCCAGGATACTTTCATCAAATCGGTTACTTTAGAAATCGTATCGCCCTTTTCTACCATATAAGACATACGTTCACCTCTACTGATACGTGAAGGTTATTATCGGGGATGAAACCGTCAAAATTCCGCCAACGGTGACGCTCGGAAAATCCGTACCTTCCAAGCCTGATTTCGGCTTCTACGTTGACCACTCCCTCTTTGTGGGATGGTCTTGGAAATCTTTAAAGAAAGCTCCTTATAGAAATGTAAATCAACAATTACTATTAGTTATGTCAACGTCTGAGACCCATGAAATCCTTATGGGATGCCATTCAATTCTATAAAAGGTTTTATAATGTTGTACTTCCAAATGCTATTTTTTTATCCCTCTGACAGGGTGAAGTGGCATTTCAGGAGTATGATGCAAAAAATGCACCAGAATGTGAGGGGTGTCTATTCTGGGAAGAGAAGCGAAATAGGGAAGGGGGGAATAATTTTGAATGGAAGAATCAGAAGAATGATAAGGATTTAAAAAAAGTCTCTTGGAATCGTATGGAGGAAATGAAATTCTCACAACATAACTTGACAAAGGTCCGGTATATTGGCAGGTCAAAAAACGTGTAATATATTCAAGTCTGAGGAGTTTGCAGAACTGATATATCTAATCGATATTACGACGTTTTATATCGTTCAATGGGCTGCAATACATAACAAATATTGCCGTGCCCGATTTTCAAAATCGATATGAAAATGGTCAAGATTTATTATTACCACCAGCGGTCAGAAAGAATACGCAAAACCCATGATTCCAAGCTGACATCATTGAAGTTTACCTTTATCGATATACCGAATACCCGATCGAGGTATATGCTTCATAATTTTCAAAAAACCCCTGGGAATTTGATGCACGGTTATGTCCGGAAATATCCGAAATCTCGCTGATTCTCTGTCTATTGTAGAATCCGTATCTTCATCCGAATCCCTCCGCTGAGCATTCCAGTCGGCGTTCGTTTCAATCAGGGCCAATACCAAACATGTTGTGGGTACTTTTCTCTTGACCCAAAAACCAGTTATATCTATGCTCCTTGCTAAAAGAAGAAATGCCGTATCACCTGAAAACACAAAGGCCGTCTATAAGACCAATGTCCTGATGGGCGAAAGTGTCGGGGAGTCTGGGTTGATGCAGTCACCCATCAATGCGGCCCCATGCCCCTCAGGACCCCTGAAGAATAGCGACCTCACTGTAAAGAACTCTGGGATCCCATCGGATACGAGGTGAAAAGTGCCTATGATTGCAAGGCACCCTAACTGGAGGAGACTTCCGTAAGTTACGCACCCCTTCTGGCCCTTAAGGAATCGGAAAGGGAAATGCTCTCGTTAGCTCAGGCTGCTGGATTTTGTTGAGTGGTGAAGTTTTAAATTTGTTTGTATTCTAATCAAAGCCCTAAAGAGACCAGAGGAGGCCAAAAATGAAGAACAAAATGAATCGAAATAAACGCTATTTTCACATTTGCACTTTATGCATTGCACATAAACCCATGATAATCAAGGAGATTGAAACATAGATCATTTTTCAAGGGCAGTGGTTCAGGAAAGATTCGGTTACTGATTATTTTTTACCAGGGAGGGTATCATGGGAGGAATCAATAGAAGGGATTTCATAAAGAATGTGGCCATCGGCGGTG
>JABGPJ010000067.1 GCA_018645005.1 Deltaproteobacteria bacterium
GACTATCTGCTCAAGGTGCTGGCCGGGGCATAAAATTTGATGCGATTGCCCTATCCACTTCACCTCTAAACAGGAGAAGAAGATGGAGCATAATATTTTTTTATGTCAATATTTTATTCCAAACCCAGATAAAGAAGATCCTCAACTACATTGATTTTTTAAAGAGATGATAAGGAATTGTTATTTTGAATCAATCTGCCTGTATCTGCAACCAGGGCCTGGAGAAATATAATAAGGGCAAACCAGGAACGGGGGGCAGTCTTGCATTTTGCACGGGATTGTTATTCCGAAAGAATTTGACTGGAAATAAACTAAAAGTATAGGTTTATATCTAGTAAAATTATTTTCAGAGAGACAACTGAGTAGTTCAGCTGATATGGAAAAAATGAATGGGACGAAATTCACTATCAAATTCCGTATCTAAACTTAAAAATTAGAAAACGTAAAAAGAAACATCGGTAAAATTGGAACAATTGTCACTTAATAGTCAATTTAATCAAATACTAAAAAAATTATGCGGATAACACCAGCATCACCCGCCACACCCGCTGCTCTGGGCGTGGCGGTTGATGCTGGTGTTACAATGCGTAAATTACGCTGTTCCAGGAGAATGTAATATAATTGGAAGATGTTTGGAGAAATGTACGAAGTCTTGATCTGTAGTGAAAATCCCAAGATCATGGTTTGCAGCAGAACAAAGCTTCCACATTGTATGAGACGTTGGGAGTCAGGCCGAGTACAGGCCAAACAAAGTCAAAACAGGTTCGCTCTCTTTTGAAAATGTCTCAGTTTGATGTCAATTGGACATTGCCAAGCAGAATGGAGAGAAATCCAAAGGCATGGCTGATAACCCTCAATGGATTTATCGTTGATGTAAGAACTCAACCTAAAGAAATACAAGAGATTGCATACGAAAAAGGTCTGATTCCCTATCTACCAGAAACCTAAAAATCCAACAAATGTTTCACCGGAGCGTATTAGGCCACCGCAGGGTGAAAGTAAGTGATTCTTGGCGAGATCATCTTTAATGCACCACTGGTGCGGCGCCCGGTGAATTCAGCGTTCGGCGAGATAAGGTTTAAACACATAAATGAAATATGAAAAAAACATGGGTCTATGATCCACACTCTGGTGGTATCAAGATACCAGAGACGGTGAGAGTTTCTACCCGTAAACGGATTTTAGAATATGCAAAGAAGCACTATTCGGGGAAATATTTAAGGATCGATATTCGCTTTCGTGGCCAATTATGCTACATCGACGCATATACAGAGCCTTATGTCCCTCTTGACTTTGATACCTCGCTATATGGTAAATCTCGTGAAGAACGTATTGAATATTTGAGAAATGTGCCTACCCACTTGTGCCGCTTACGTTACTTTGGGGACGAAGACAACTGGTCAATGGCTTTCTTCACTTATAGCAATGAGAAGTATGAGCCTTCTTTTTTCAACAACGGCAGCTTCCATGGTACACCAGAACAAGCTTTTGAAACATCTGCGGTATATTTACAGGATTAAATCTAATTATCAGAGCCGAACATTAACATGAAGGGATTACAGTAATTGAAGTGATTGATATGGAGGGAAACGGGGTGTTCGTCTTTTGTGGCGGATCCCGGGCAGCCTTTTTTTCCCGTAGGCCAAGGTGCCTGGGAATCTCATGTATGATCGGGCCCTCGGTAATAAACGCGATAACCCTCATAATCCCCATACATTCCGGGCAGATCAGTGGATCCCGTTTCCAGATTTTCTTAATACACTCGCACCAGGTGAGAGACGGCACTTTTCTTCCCTGGGGAGGAATCCGCGCGTGATCCACCCAAGTTGGCACAAAAGGGGGAAATCGACCTTAAAAAATCAGAGATTTGACCGTCACTGGAAAGACCTGTCCCTTAACCAGCGGTTCACCGATGTCGATCCAGTCTCCTTCATTGAGAATCAGTTCATCCAGAGACAGCAAATTCGTTTTCAGGCGGGTCTCTCGGCGCATGACATTTCCCACACTGCTGGCGATATCCCCTTCAAAAATTAGAATAATCGGGATTTTATTCATAATTGAATCAGGCAGCGCCGCTTCAATGGATTTGGCGAACAGTTCAAGTTTGGGATAGGAGGCGTTGACAGGATCTTTAAAATACAAGGCCACTACCTCTTCACCTTCGTTGATGTCAAATCGTTGAAATGAAATATTTATCTGGGATATGACATGTTCGACACTTAACTTCGATTTTTCAACATCCACCCTGATGACGGGGATATTTCTGAGGGGAAATGCTAGATGATCATCCATATATCCGGAAGACCCGGAAATTGATAAAGAGTAGGCTCCTGCACCGATTACAGTGGCCCTGATTTTGTTGATGGGTTCCACCACCGGAGACTTCAGCCGGGGCATCAGTGCTGTGATCTTAGCGGCCAGAATTTGCCCGATGTCGTCGCAATATTCAGTATTCCCATAGATAAACTCTGCCACTCCTCCTGAGAAGATATATTCATCAACAGTTCCAGGAAAATCAAGATCAGCGGTTACCATCAAATCGGTTGCCATGGCAGAATGGGCAGGGCCAGTCATGACCTCGAATAAAACTTCCGCCAGCAAAGCGGCTAACCTTTCCACCGCTACCCCCGGGATTTTGTCCCCGATGCGGTAGTTCCAGCCAAGATGTTCCATAACATGTCTGGCGGGTTCGTCAATCCGCCAGATTGTGCCATCAGGATTTACCGCCAGCAGTCTCCCACCCACTGATACGCAACTGGTGGAAATAATCTCTCCGTTTTTTGAGATCGCCAGATTTGAAGTGCCACCCCCAATGTCGCAGGATAAAATTGTCTTCTGCCCCGTTTTTGATCTAGCCGTCGCACCAGATCCCAAAGCAGCAATCAGGCTTTCAAAATTTGGTCCGGCCGTGGCTGAAACAAATTTCCCGGCATCGTTGGATATTGCGTCGACTATTTCTCTGGCATTTATTTTATTGGCGGATTCTCCTGTGATGACCACGGCACCCGTTTGAATATCTTCGACCTTTACGCCCGCCACATCACACTCTTCCTTGATAAAACCCGTTAACTTGTCGATATCAATGGTATCATCGTCCAGCAAGGGTGTATTGATGATGCGGCCCTGATAAATAATGTTTCTCTGCTTGATGACAAACCGACGGGAAGCTGACTTTTCCTCTTTTCTCAGCAAGAGTTTTGAAAGAACCAGATGACTGGTTGAACTTCCGATGTCTATGCCGATTGAAACCAATTCAATCTTGTCAGGACTCATTATTCTTGCTCAAATCTAATAGTGTTGGATCAATGTCATTAACGTAAGCACCAACTCCTGTGCCTGAGACGGGACCATAACAGACACTCTGTGCTCTAATAATACTTAAGTTAATGACATTGAGTGTTGGATTCAACCACAGTTCATTGCGATCAAAAAAAGTCACCGGTTAACGATACCTTTCTGCCATTGGCAAACTGTATCTGGGATATCATAAAGTTTGCCCAAAGGCTAAATTTTTGTTCAGGTGGCTGAACAGCAGATGTTTTTTCGAAGACATATATGATGCAGATCAATTTCTACAAGCTTAGGTCTTTAGTGTCTCAAGGCAAAGCCTTAAGGTAACAGCAAAATTTCTAATTTATAAACTCAAAAAGAAAACGGTTTATCATGATGAACCGGTTGACCCTTTACCGTTCAGGGAAAGGTGAACGATCCCTTACGGCCCGGGAAAGAAGTTGAAACGATTTCAAATCGTCAAATAGTGACGAGCTTTCGCAAAAATCAAAAAGGAGACTGAGATGACGATAGATGCGGATAAATTATCAGGAGCCGAGAGCTTGCGTGCAACCAGGTCCTATGGCAAAATCAGATGCCACAATCCAACCTGCATGGAAAGAATGGTTCCGGAACCCGGGGCAAAACATGCCAAATGCCCCACTTGTGCCATGGAATATCGGATATACTGGGTTAATTCCACCCTTCCCCGTGTTCGAGGACCGGTCTGGGAGGTAAATCGAAAACTGGCTGAGGAAAAATTAGCTAAGATGGGGGGAAAATAAAATGGCTTTAGACAGAAAACTTGCAATTATAGATCTTTCCACCGGTAAGATTGAAACCAAAGTGATACCCCTGGACCTGCGCAAGAAATTTTTGGGCGGCAGAGCACTGGATGCATATCTGCTTTACAACCATACCAAAAAAGGGTGTGATCCTTTAGGTCCCGGAAACACACTGCTTATCAGTGGTGGCATTCTCACCGCCACTTGTGCCTCGGCCACAGCCAGAACCCATTTCATGGCCAAGTCACCTCTGACCGGTTTGCTCGGCAGTGCCAATATGGGGGGCTTTTTTGCTCCTGAACTGGCCTGGGCCGGTTTCCATCACCTGGTCATCAAGGGAAAAGCCAAGAAGCCCGTATATATTTACATTCATAACGGTGAGATAGAAATACGGGACGCCGCTTATCTGTGGGGTAAAACCACCACCGAGACTCAATGGGCCATCAGGGAAGAAATGGGAGATGAAGAAATAAAGTCTTGCGTGATTGGTCCGGCTGGAGAAAACCTGGTCACCTTCGCAAATATCATGACCGGGATTAAAAATGCCGCCGGCAGAACCGGCATGGGATGCGTGATGGGGTCCAAGAACCTGAAGGCAGTGGCTGTGCGCGGAACCATGGATGTCAAGATAGCTCACCCCGTGGAAGCCCTTGAATTCAATAAGCGCTTTATCGAACAAATAACCAGCGCCAAGGTCAATCAGACCCAGGGCGTTTTAGGCACTCCCTTTATCTGGGGGGCCACAAACTCCTGGGGTGGCGTCAGAACCCGGAATTTTCAATACAACCAGTGCGAGGATTCTGATGATATAGAACCCGAACGCATCGATGAAATCTGCACAGAAACCATGGGCCCCCATCATATGACGGGTTGTTTTGGTTGTCAGGTTCACTGTCGAGCCCAGTATAAAATCCCTTCCGGTCTCTATGCCGGCAAATATGATGAAGGCCCCGAATATACCTCACTGGGTGCTTTCGGCGGCGAACCGGATTGTAAAAGTGCGGTCACTGTGCTGACGGGCAACCATCTGGTGAATCAATATGGCATGGATAATCTTGAAATTGGCAGCCTGATAGCCTGGGCGATGGAACTCTACGAGAAGGGAATCCTTACCAGCAAACAGACCGATGGCCTTGATCTGAAGTTTGGAAATGACGAGGCTCTGCTGGAAATGATTACCCGTATTTGCTACCGGAAAGGCTGGCTGGCCGATGCGCTGGCTGACGGCGGCATACCGGCTTCTGAAAAAATCGGTAAGAAATCCTTTGACTATCTGATTCAGGTTAAAGGGATGAATAACCTGCACTCCGATGAAAGAGGCACTCCGGCACTGGCCTTGAACAGCGCCACCGCTTCCAGAGGATCCGACCACCTGAGAAGCCGCCCCGCCATCGATCTCTATCATCTTCCGGAAAAAGTTCTGCGCCGTATTTACGGTAACCCGGTTCCTTATGATGGCCCTCTGAGCTCTGATCATACAGAATATAAGGGAAAACCCTGGCAGGTTTTCTGGCAGGAGAACTGCTATATGGCTGTGGATGCTCTGGGCATCTGTAAATATCATACCGTCTTTCTGGGAGCAACCCTGCCCAATTTTGATGACTGGCCGAAGGTTATCTATTACAACACCGGCCTGGAAATGACGCCGCAGGAAATCTTTGAGATCGCCGAACGCAGCAATATGGTGGAGCGGATGTTCAACCTCAGGGAGGGACTGACCAGAGATGACCTCAAAAAAGGCGATATGCTGAATCATCGGTATTTTGACGAACCCTGCAGGCGGGGTGCCCTGGATGTCGTCGGCGCCAAGATTGATAAGAAGAAGTTCATGAAGATGGTTGATGAACTATATGAGTTCAAAGGGTTGGATAAAAAAGGGATTCCGAAACCGGAAACATTGAAAAGGCTTGGTCTGAACAAAGAGCCGTCTCACCAACTGTGACCAAATTGCAAGGAGATAATTAATGGATAAAGTATTGGCAATAGAACATGAAAAATGTACCGGATGTCGGCTCTGTGAACTTGTTTGTTCGGTAAAACACGATGGGGTTTCAAACCCGGCGCGCAGCCGCATCAGGGTCATGAAATGGGAAGCTGAGGGGTTGTATATCCCGATGGCCTGCAGACAGTGTGACGATGCTCCCTGTCTGAATATCTGCCCGGTTAAAGCCATTTCCCGGGATCAGGAGTTGGATTTTGTAAGGGTTGACCATGACATCTGTATCGGGTGTCGTTCCTGTGTCGCCATCTGTCCTTTTGGTGCCATGGGCTATAATAGTATCGACAGTAAGGTGATCAAATGCGATCTCTGTCATGGTGATCCCCAGTGTGTGCGCTTCTGTGATGTGAAGGCCGTCAATTATGTAAGTACCACCCAAATCAATTTGAACAAATCAAGGGAATTTGCCAAGAAAATATCGGTGGTCAGCAAAGAAGCCGAAGCCTTATAATGAACTATGACGATTCAATATAAGGCGCCCAGTGTTAAAAAAGCATTTCAAATTCTGGAATACATCTCTAAAAACGAACAGGGTTTTCGCGTCAGTGAGCTTTCCAGAGAGCTCAACGTCAGTAAAAGTACTGTCCACGGTATAACCTCGGCGTTGGAGGATCTGGGTGTGATAGAGAGAGACCGGGACAATAAACGATATGTTCTGGGACTCACCCTGATTGAGCTGGGGCGGACAGCTTTTTCCCGCCTGTATTTTCGAGAAGCAGCCCGTCCAACCTTACAGGCATTAAGGGACAGCGTTCATGAAACCGTTTTTCTGGGGGTCAGAAACGGAAATCATGTGACGATTATCGATGTGGTGGAAGGCAGGCACGAGCTTAGAATTTCAGCGCCCATCGGCACAAGGCTGCCATTGCTGGCAGGCGCCGTAGGTAAAATACTGCTATCTATCTTGGAAGAAGATCAGGCCTTGGAACTAATCAAGGAATTAGGTCTGACCAGGGCAACCAGCAAAACGATTACGGATCAGCAGCAGTATCTTCGCGAGCTGAGGAAAACCAGGGAAAAAGGGGTGGCCACCGATTATGAAGAATATATATCCGGGGTCAGAGCGGTTGCTGCGCCGCTTGTGTTGCAGGAGCGTGGTTTGACTGCTGCCATCTGGGTGGTAGGATTCAAACCGAATTTGCCTGCTGAAAAGATGGCATCCCTGGAGAAAGCAATTGCGCGAGCAGTGATAGATATCAGGCAGAAAATTGAAGCCTCGGAGAAACCAGGTGCTACACACATAAACGACTGGTAATCGTGGCCTAACAGGAAAAGAGAAATGGGGAGTATTTCAGAATGTATCGTGGACCGGGTTCGTCATGGATTATACCAAGACTGGTTAGCTGCTGAAGACAAAAATCTGGATTTCAGAAAACGACTCGCCAAGGTGACCCGTCTGGTCACCGAAATCACGCTGGGCAGGGGCAGTTTATCCTATTTACCCACCCTGGAAGCGCTGGGGCAGGAAATGATGGAGAAACAGGTACCTGGTGCCAAGACACTGTTAAGTTCGTTGCGAAATTTTAAGGCACAATGGCAGATTCATATCGAGAAACAGGAATGTTCGGCTAAAGTCTGTTTTCAACCTCAGCCACCCCCCTGTCAGGTAGCTTGCCCAGCCGGGATTGAAATCCCAGGTTTCATGGCCCAGATTGGCCATGGAAAGCACCGGGCCGCCATCGAAATTATTACCAGGGATAATCCCTTCCCTTATGTCTGTGGCCTGATCTGCCCGGCACCCTGTGAAGAAGCCTGCCTGCGGAATGATCTTGATCAACCGGTAAGCATCAGACCCATGAAAGCAGTCGCTGCCAAGAATACCTTGTTAAAGGCAGGATATTCTTTGCCTGCCCTTTCCCAGCCTTCCGGTAAGAAAGTAGTCGTTGTGGGGTCGGGACCCGCCGGTCTGACGGCAGCCTTTTTTTTGGCACAAAAAGGTCATCAGGTGGATGTGATGGAATCGCAAAAAGAACCTGGAGGCATGTTGCGCTACGGAATTCCGGAATACCGGCTGCCCAACCGGATCCTGGATCAGGAAATAGACTGGATTAAGCAACTGGGTGTCAACATCATCACAGAGCGGGAAATAAATCACCTGAACCAGCTATATGGCCAGGATTATGATGCCATTTTTCTCTCACTGGGAACTCAGCTCACCAGGAGCATACCACTGGAGGGCAGGGACCTTCCCTTTGTCTGGGGGGGTATTGAATTCCTTAAAAAAGTTAGCCAGGGCGAAAACCCCAGGGTTGGGCCAGGTGTGACAGTGATTGGCGGGGGAAATGTGGCGATTGACGTGGCTATGACAGCCCTGCGCCAGGGTGGCCGCCAGGTCAGTCTGGTCTGCCTGGAAAACCGGGAGGAGATGCCAGCCAGCCCCCATGAGGTGGAAATGGCTCTGGAAGAAGGGATTGTGATTCACAATTCCTGGGGTCCCCTCAGCATTTCAGAAAAGGGTGAGTTTAAATGCAAATCCTGTGTTCAGGTATTCGATGACCAGGGTCGTTTTAATCCCGAATTTGATGAATCAACCACCACTACTTTTGAGGCCGATCATTTGATTCTGGCGATTGGTCAGGCAGCGGATTTAAGTTGTCTTGAAGATGACAGCATCATCGAGATTCAACAAGGACTGATCTGTATTAACAAAAAGTCAGCGGCCACGGCTAAATCGAGCGTATTTGCCGGGGGTGATGTGGTTCATGGTCCCAATACCGCCGTGGAAGCAGTCAAAGCCGGAAAGGAGGCCGCCGTTTCCATCAATGCCTACCTGAGCGGGGATACAGTCGGAAACTCGAAGCCAGTGGATAGAAAAGTCGGTGAAGTCCCATCACTGCGGACCAACATTGAGGAACGAACCTTTTTAAAAAGGTCGGATATGCCGACTCTCGAACCCGTGAAACGGCAGGACAATTATCAACCGATTGAATTGGGACTAACCGATGAGATGGCACTGGACGAGGCCAAACGCTGTCTCAGGTGCGATATTTGTAATGGCTGCGGATTATGCGAACTGGTCTGCAGCGAAATCGGCGGTGAGGCCTTGCGCCTCAAGGAAACCAAAGCCGGCCGCCTTGTCTACCATCATTTCCAGCGACCCAATGAAAATTGTATTGGTTGCGGGGCCTGCGCAGAAATCTGTCCCACCGGGGCCATAAAAATAGTTGATCAAAGAGCGGTACGATCAACTGTGTTTACCGGTTCAGCAGTTTGCGAACAGGATATGACTATCTGCAATTCCTGTGGCAAACCGTACATTGCGCGACGACACCTGGAACAGCTCAAAGACCAGCTTCCTGCTTCAACCATTCTCGATGTTCCGGTGTGCCCTGATTGCGCCCGCCGTCAACATGCCAGAAAATTTTCCAGTCTTGCGTAAAATATCGTGGTTTTGACTCTGTAGACAACCGCCATTCGGGGACTTCTTCAAACAAACTGGCATGGCGCCAGCGTCACAACGAAGAATGAAAAAAGATCTGAGCCTAAATTGGGGGACATGATGCTTTTTTTCTATCGTGTCCCCTAATTTAGGTGGGATGAACAGCAACATTAAATAGATACGATAAAATATCAATCACTTGAGTGTCTTTTTTCATACAAAATAGTTGAAACAATTAACGGAGCAGCTTGTGAGCGTAAAGATTCACCTTCATCTAACCCATCGTCACTACGCCGGCGGTCTTGAAACCGTTGAAACCGAGGGAAATACCGTGGGAGATTGCATGGATGACCTGCTGCGGCAATATCCTGGTTTGGGAAAAGAGCTTTTTGAGAAGAAAAGAAAACTGAAAGGTTTTATCGAACTTTACCTCAATTCAGAAAGTACCCATCCCGATGAACTTTCCACCAGGGTGGAAGACGGGGATGAGATCCAAGTGCTGATCATGCTGGCTGGAGGTTGATCTGATCCCCGTCTTCCACCCTGGTTCTTCGCTACGAGTCTCGCGAATTCAGTGTGTCAAGCACGGAATGACGGCACGCAAGAAAGAACTCCGAACTGCTAAGTTACTGAGAAAAGCAGTTATCCTAAAATGCTTTCTATTTTATGAATTAAATCCTCTATGTTAATAGGTTTCGAAATGTAATCATCAAATCCCGCTTCCAGAAATTTTTGCTCGTCACCCTTCATGGCAGAAGCAGTTAGGGCAAAAATGGGAATATGTTTCTGGGATTGTTTCCTGATCAGATTCATTGCTTCTGTACCATTCATTTCAGGTAACTGAATATCCATTAAGATCAAATTATGTTCTTTTTTTGATGCCTTAATCACAGCTTCTTCACCACTTTCGGCGAAATCAAGTTGATAATTATGTAAGGCCGCTGCAATCAGCTCCCTGTTTGTCAGGTTATCCTCTGTCACAAGGATATCTACGTTCTTTGTGACAGCAGTTGCCATTTCGGTTGACGGGTCAGCTATCTTGTCATTGAGCTGCTCTTCGACTGAGATTCTTCCTGGCAAAGTAATAATAAAACGACTTCCCTGCCCTATTTTACTCTTTGCACAAATTGTCCCCTGGTGCATCTCCAGTAGTTTTTTTGATATCGAGAGACCCAAACCGGTTCCCGATTTGTTTAAACTATTGCTTCCCGCTACCTGTTCAAAAGGGTCAAAGATTCTTTCAAGATAATCTTCAGGAATACCAACTCCCTCATCCCAAATAGTTAAAATGAAGCTATCTTCTTTCACGGAGGCATCTATTCCTACTTTTTTGCCCGATTCAGTGAATTTCACTGCGTTAGACAGCAGGTTGTATATTACCTGTTTCAATCTTGTCTCATCACCAATTATCCACCCAAGATCTGGTTGCAGATTAGTTTCAACATGGACTTTCTTTTGATAGGCAATTGCTTGAATGACACCAGGTGATCTCTTTAACATTTTTCCAAAATCAAACGGTTTAAAATCAATTTCTATTTTTCCAGCTTCAATTTTGGATAGATCAAGAATGTCATTTACCATTTCAAGAAGATGGTACCCACTTGATTTGATATTGTTGAAATAGCCCTGTCGTTTCTCGGTTAAACTCTCGGATATTTGCTTTTCTAAAATTTGACTGAAACCAATAATTGAATTCAAGGGGGTTCTCAACTCATGGCTCATATTGGCTAAAAAAGCTGATTTTGCCTGGTTGGCCACTATTGCTTTTTCCTTGGCAATTCTCAGATCAATCTCCATCTGCTTGCGCTTTGAAATGTTACTTGCAATACTATTACTGCCGATCAAATTGCCACTATCATCATAAAAAAAACTGGTTGTCCAAAGCATATGATTCGATTGACCGTTTCTATTCAGTTGTCGATTCTCTATAGTTCCATAGGTTTCATGTCCCTCAACCATTTTTTGAAACCATTCTTGAGTATATCCTCTATCATCGGGATGGATAAAATCAAAAGCGGATTTTCCGATACTTTCCTCCGGTGAATATCCAAAAATATCGTTTGATACGTGATTGATATAGACAATATTTCCATCAGCGTCCACACGGGTAATCAGGTCAGAGGTCCCTTCTACAAATTCCTGGTAACTGCTTTTGCTTTCCTGCAACTCTTTTTCGATTTGCCTCGCTTTCGTTATATCATTGAAGGTTGTAAATACCCTGAGGGAATCTCTATCACCTTTCGTAACCTGGGGAACAGAATTGAGCAGGAGCCATCTGTAATCTTCTCTTTGGGGATTGAAAACCCCCATCACAACATTGTTCACGCTTTTTCCCGTTTTCAACGCAACGATTGCGGGATGGGCTTCCCCCGGATAATCTGTACCGTCTTCATGGATGGGTTTCCATCTGGGATCAACCGATGTTCGGCCCAGCATTTGATTCAGTGACAATCCCAGTATTTTTTCGGCTGCCGGGTTCGCATCCTGGATATTGCCATCAGCATCCTGGACAACCACACCATGTTCCATGGTGGCAAATAGCAGCCGATATTTTTCTTCACTTGCTTTAAGAGACGCCTCGTTGTTTTTGTTTGCTGTAATATCGTCTTTGATAGCTACGTAATGAGTCATCTGGCCGGAGTGATCTTTTACAGGTGAAATCGTGGCTAATTCCCAATATAAGCTCCCATTTTTGTTCTTACTGACCATTTCACCTCGCCAGGGGGCTCCATTTTGAACCGTATTCCAAATCTTGTGATAGAATTCGGGGGGATGCTGATCTGATTGCAATTTCCTCAGATTATTACCGATAGCTTCTTCTTTTGAATAACCCGATGTTCGAGTAAACGCTGGATTGGTGTATTCAATATTAAAATTTATGTCAGTAGTCACAACAGTACTACCACTCTGTTCAACAGCGGTTGTCAATCGATGAAGCTCAGAGGTTCTTTCCAGTACTCTTTCTTCCAGCTCGATACTGTGCCGCTTTAAGGCATCTTCAGCCCTCCGTCTCTTTAGTTGAGACTTGGACAGAAAAAAGACGGTGATCCCATTCAAGGTAATTAGAGTAGCAAAAATAACTTTTAGAATGACCAGCAGGTTGTTTGAATATTTTCTCAATTCAGTGTTTAAAACAGCTTGCGAAATAAATGATACAATTTTCCAGCTGTTTGCCTTTTGGGACCTCAAGGCATTTTGATGTGATTCCTCTGAGAATAGATCTTCCGAGACAGCTTCTTTAGCTGGATGAAATGTATCAAAAGTATATAGTCCGCGGCTGTCATAAAACTGTCCTGAAACTTTTTCTGTCATGGCTTGCCATACTTGGGGAGCACGGCTTTTTATGTTCACATCTTTTTTATGATCAAACATAAATCCCCATTCATCTTCGGGATTGGATCCCGCAAGCCAATAGCCTTCTGGGTTCAATATCCAGTTTTCACCTGGATTTTCTCGACCAAGTTTCTTAAAATCGGATATCAACAAGGAGGCGTTGTAATTCAAAATTATCACACCAGCCTTATCATTCAGGCTACTAATGATGGGTGTCCCGAAGCGGATCATTGGCTTCAAAGGACTTTCAACCTGGTTGTTTTCAATATTTAGATCAAGTGGTGAAATATATGTCTGGTTTTTGCCTATCGCCATTGACTC
>JABGPJ010000005.1 GCA_018645005.1 Deltaproteobacteria bacterium
TCAGCTGGTTAACCGGTTTGAATTTCCAATTGCAGGATTTTGGAGATGTTTTGGGCTTCGCCTTCCAGAAGGCTGAGTAACTGGGAGGTTCCCGCTTTGTTGTCCTGTGCGGATTGCTCAATTTTCTGACAAAGATCGGCCATTTTTTCCGCGCAGAAACTTGCGCTGTTCCCTCTTAGTTTGTGGGCGATTTCTTTCAATTTGTGGAAATTGTTATCTGCACTGGCCGCCTGCATTTTTCCAATTTGTGATGGTAGCTGGTCTAAGAAGAGCCTCACCAGTGGTTCAAACTTGTTGTCAACATCCTGACGCATTTGGCTGAGTTTTTCGAGATGAACAGTGGGGAATTCAATCAGAGATTCAGCTGTATCAATTTTTCCCCAAGGCTCGTATGAATCCTGAACACATTGGGAGATCATCTGGTTCAGTTCTGCTGTATCAAGGGGTTTGGAAACGAAGCCATTCATGCCGGCCACCTGACATTCCATTCTGTCTACATTGAGTGTATTGGACGTCATAGCAATGATGGGCACCATCGAGTTCGGGACATTAGAACCGAATTGACGGATCTGTCGGGTTGCCTCTATCCCATCCATTTCAGGCATTTGCATATCCATGAGTACGAGATCATAGTGCGACTGCTGTAATTTTTGAATGGCTTTCAATCCGTTTTCAGCAATATCCACCTGGGTCTGTCCCGAATTATTCAGCAGCAGCAAAGAGACTTTCCGCGTTATCAGGTCATCTTCGACCAGGAGAATTTTGAGATTCCTCTGTACCGGCGGCAAAGCTTGATCGAGGATCGGAATTAGCTGGTTTATGGCTCTCTCCCCCTCTTCTGTTTTTAAGAAGTGGGCTGTAAACCAGAATGTCGAACCGACACCTTCGGTACTCTCCAGACCGATTTTTCCTCCCATCAACTCAGCCAGCTCTTTGGAAATGGACAGTCCCAACCCGGTGCCACCGTATTTTCTGGAGGTTGAAGGATCCGCCTGGGCATAGCGCGTAAACAGTTTTTCCTGTTGAGGTTCAGGTATGCCGATACCGGTGTCCTTGACACGAAAGCAAATGCGTATTTCATCCCCGGAACGACCAGACCGTTCTACCTGAATAAAAACACCTCCCTGCTCAGTGAATTTAATGGCGTTGCTTATCAAATTGAGTAGAATCTGTCGCAGTCGGTGCGGGTCGCCAATCAAAAATTCAGGTAACCCCTCTGCCAGGTGGTATTTTAACTGCAGGTTCTTCTCCTGGGACTTGAACATCAATAGATCAACACACTCCTTGATGGTATCTTCCAGACCAAATTTTATTTTTTCCAGCTCCAGGGCACCCGCCTCGATTTTTGAATAGTCCAGAAGATCGTTGATAAGCAAAGAAAGAGAGTGTGAGCATTTTTCAATCAGGGCGATCTGTTTTTGCTGCTCTTTCGTTAAGTGACTATCATGTAATAATCCCGCAATACCGGATATGCTGTTGAGGGGTGTCCGGAGCTCGTGGCTGACATTGGCCAGAAAACGGTTGCGGTTACTGTTTTCGTGAAACTCGATCGCAAATTGCTTTTTTATCTTATGTATTTCTGCAGCTTGGGTTAGAATCTGCTGTTTGAATTGCTCAATCACTGTGTTTTTTTTGGCCAGCGTCTTTTTCAGTTTGAGACCCTCTGTTTCGAGATATTTTTTTCCCCGATACAGTTCGATATAATCTCCAAGATTGCCGATGCCAAATTTTGTCTTGTCTGAAGGCCTTTTGGATGATGATTGAAAAATGCCTTCCAGTAATTGATCAAAAGAGTTGCTGAACACATCATCAAGTTGTTGCATAGTCTGTCTTTTTTTAGAATCAGCCCAATGTTTGACTGCTGGGTCGGGAAAAGTGAGCCGGCAGAATGTGCTCTGCCGGAGGCGTTCCCCCGGGAATATTTGATTGATATTTAAACAGATAACGAAAAAGTGCGATCTTTTCGAAACTGTGTTACTCTTTTAAAATTCAATTGTTATGCCAGCTTGAAAATGAGATGATGTCTGCCGGGCCCGGGTTTGCTGT